>NZ_JABFAN010000011.1:290867-328288 GCF_017168155.1 Dietzia sp. KRD202
CACCCCACCCCGAGGATCCGCTACTCCAATTCGGGATCTGCTAGTCCCATCGGGGTAGCGGATCCGGAATCGGGGTAGCGGATCTCCTGGGGATCAGGCGGTGTGGTCGGCGGCGGCGGGTCCGAAGTCGTCCGCGCTCTCGGGGGGCATGGTGCGGGTCATCGCGGCTGCGGGAATGACCGCCCCGGCCAGGAACGTGAGGATGCCGAGGCCTCCCATCACATAGGCGAGCCGGTGTCCGTCGCCGATCTCGAAGCTCGAACCGAAGATCAGCACCATCGAGATCACGAACAGTCCGCCCGTGACCAGCGAGAGCGACTGAGAGCGGGCCTGAAGGAGCGTCGCCAGCTCGAACTCGTCCAGGTATCGGGCGGGGGCGGTGTCCTTGGAGTCGATGGTGATGCGCAGCATCGTCCAGACCACGCAGATCACCACGGTCATGGGGAGCCAGGCCAGGATGATCGGGAACCAGAAGTAACCCGCCACCGCGATCGCAGCCATGATCGCCAGGCTCGCCCAGTTCAGGCGGACGAGCAGTCGGCGTCGTGCCGGGGTGCGCCACGACGGGAGTCTGCCCTCCGTCCGGGTCTGCATCTTCTCGAATCGCTGCTCGGATCGGGTGAGGGTGTCGACGCGGTTGGAGGTCATGATCGGTCCTCTCGGGTGGGGCGGTAGATCTCGGCGGACATCGGTCGGAACTCCTCGCGGGAGAACACGGCCTCGACCGGCAGGTCGAAGACCGCGCAGATCCGGAAGGCCAGATCCAGGCTCGGGTAGTGGTCGCCTCTCTCGAGCGCCCCCACGGTCTGGGGGTTGACCTCGATCTGCTCGGCGAGCGCCGCACGGCTCAGGCGGCGCTCGGCCCGCAACACGGCGATCCGGTTGTGAATGGGGAGCTTTTCCCCCCGTCGGACTGGGCTCATGTATCTAAGTGTTGGGAAAACGCAACGATTTGTCAATGGTTCGTTGTGGGTAGGCTGGATCACATGAGTAGCGGAAGCATCCACGACATCTCGTTCACCACCATCGACGGCGAGCAGGCCAGCATGGGCGACTACGCGGGCCACGCAGTCCTCGTGGTCAACGTCGCCAGCGAGTGCGGGCTCACCCCGCAGTACGAGGGGCTGCAGGAGTTGGCGGACGACTACCGCGACCGCGGCCTCTTCGTGATCGGGTTCCCCTGCAACCAGTTCATGGGCCAGGAGCCGGGTGACGAGGACACCATCAAGGAGTTCACCTCCGGCAAGTACGGGATCACCTTCCCGCTCGCGGCCAAGGTCGACGTCAACGGGCCCGACCGACACCCGCTCTACGTCGAGCTCACCAAGGTGGCCGACTCCGACGGTGAGGCGGGGGACGTGCAGTGGAACTTCGAGAAGTTCCTGCTCTCGCCCGAGGGAGAGGTTGTCGGACGGTTCCGTCCCAAGGTCGAGCCCGGAGCCCCCGAACTGGTGGACGCGCTCGAGGAGACACTTCCGATCTGACCGCGCCGGCGGGGATATCGGTCTCGGCACTGTGTCGGGCTCGGCAATCTGGAGTACACCTCGCCGTCGTCACCGCGTCATCACTCCCTGACACGATGCCCCCATGACCCCGCGCCTCATCGTCTCGGTCTCGGGACTCCGCGACACCACCCTCGACCACGCCGTCGACCTGGTCGGCGACCTCGAACGTCGATCCGTGCCGGTCTCGCTGCTCGTCGCCCCGCGGCGGGGGCGCGAGTACCGACTCGCCGACGACGACGGCACCCAGGAGTGGCTGCGGCATCGCCGGCGGCGGGGCGACGCCATCGTGCTGGGCGGTTACGACGACGCGGCGACCAGGCCCCGTAGGCCCGAGTTCGCCTCGATCGGACCCGCCGAGGCCGCCGTGCGTCTCACCGCCGCCGACCGGCTCATGGCGGAGATGGGCCTGCGGACCCGGGTGTTCGCCCCGCCGCGCTGGAACGCCTCCCCGGGATGCCTCAGGGCACTCCCCGGGGCGGGCTTCCACGCCTGTGCCGCGCTGACAGGGATCCACGACCTCCCGCGCGGCACCATCGAGCGGGGTCGGGCGCTCTCGATCGGCGAGGGGTTCGTCGCCGACGCCTGGTGGTGCCGGGCCCTCGTCGCCGCGGCCGGGCGCACCGCCGAGGCCGGCGGGACGGTCCGGCTCAACGTCGCGGCCGGGCAACTCTCGCGCCGGGCACCCCGGTCGGCGCTGCTCGACGCGGTCGACGCGGTGGTCGGCGAGCACGGTGCGCGGCCCGCCCGCTACGAGTGGTCTCCGGTCGCCCTCGTGGGTGCCGCGTGAGCTTTCGGTCCGGCGACCAGCGGCGGGTAGGATCGACCAGTGAGTCCCGGCCGGTCCGGGATCGTCCCGCGTAGCCGTCCGATCGAGGAGTTCCCACCGTGGCCCGAGTCGTCGTCGAAGTCATGCCCAAGGCCGAGATCCTCGATCCGCAGGGTCAGGCCATCCACCGAGCCCTCGGCCGTCTGGGCCACGGCGGAGTCACCGACGTCCGGCAGGGCAAGCGGTTCGAACTCGAGGTCGCCGACGGCGTGACGGAGGCCGAGCTCGAGGAGATCGCGTCGTCCCTCCTGGCAAACACCGTGATCGAGGACTGGAAGGTCGTCCGCGTGGACACCGCGGAGGCGGCCTCGTGACCGCACGGATCGGCGTCATCACCTTCCCCGGCACGCTCGACGACATCGACGCATCCCGCGCCGTCACCCGGGCCGGGGCCGAGGCCGTCTCCCTGTGGCACGACGACGCCGACCTCAAGGGCGTCGACGCCGTGGTGGTCCCCGGCGGCTTCTCCTACGGCGACTACCTGCGGTGCGGTGCCATCGCGTCGATGGCCCCCGTCATGGGTGAGGTCATCTCGGCCGCGAAGGGCGGCATGCCCGTGCTGGGGATCTGCAACGGTTTCCAGATCCTGTGCGAGGCCGGGCTGCTCCCCGGCGCCATGGGCCGCAACCGCGACATGCACTTCATCTGCCGCGACGAGTGGCTGCGGGTGGAGAACAACGGCACCGCCTGGACCTCCCGGTTCGAGCAGGATGCCGAGATCCTCATCCCGCTCAAGTCCGGCGAGGGCCGCTACATGGCCACGCCCGAGACCATCGAGCAGCTCGAGGCCGAGGGGCGCGTGGTCTTCCGCTTCGCCGGTGACGCCCCCAACGGCTCCACCAACAACATCGCCGGCATCAGCTCCGCCGACGGTCGCGTGGTGGGTCTCATGCCGCACCCCGAGCACGCGATCGACCCGCTGACCGGGCCGTCCGACGACGGACTGGGCCTGTTCCTGTCCGCGCTGGACTCGATCGTCAGGGTCTGATCAGCACGCTGCGCTCAGAGCGAAGGGCCCGCCGGTATTGCTCCCGGCGGGCCCTTCGTTATTCCGTGGGGCTGGTCAGGCGATGCCGCCATTGCTGCCCAGGTCGGCACCGGCGGCACCGATCAGGCCCAGGAGCAGGTTGGGGAGGATGAAGACGGCCTCGAGCAGAGTGTCGATGGCGGACGAGCCGGTCTCCGGCAGGCTTCCGCCGAAATCCATGCTCAGGGGAGTGGTGATCTCGGCGATGGAACCGGTGAGGTCCATGGGGTCTCCTTTATGAAGTTTGCCCCGGGATAGCCGGGGCACGGTGCGGCGACCCGGGTGGTCGCGCGCGCGAGATGATTTTGCCCTTATCTGGTGGACAATGGTTCAACTTTCTTCACATTAGTGACAGAGGTCACTCGCGCCACTCGTGGTCGGCTGTGCCCCGTGCGTCGCCCGCCGACCGCGGCCGATGCGGTAGAACCGTGGGATGAGCGAAACCAGTAACCAGCCCGTCTCCGCCCCCGACAAGGCCGACCGGCCGTTCGACATCGTCCTCTACGGTGCGACCGGGTTCACCGGGGGACTGGTGGCCGAGTACCTGCTGCGGCACATGCCCGAGGGTGGTTCCTGGGCGGTCGCGGGCCGGAACCGGACCAAGTTGGACGCGATCGTCGCCCGACTGGCCACCGAGATGCCGGACGTCCCCGCGCCCGGGGTCGTCGTCGCGGACACCGACGACGCGCGATCGCTGGCGGAGATGGCGCGGTCGGCGCGCGTCATCATCACCACGGTCGGCCCGTACCTCGAGTACGGCGAGCCGTTGGTGGCCGCCTGCGCCGAGGCCGGAACCGACTACGTGGACCTGACCGGGGAGCCCGAGTTCGTGGACCGCATGTACCTCGAGTATCACGACGTGGCCGTGGCTTCCGGCGCACGGATCGTCCACGCCTGCGGTTTCGACTCGATCCCCCACGACCTGGGCGTGTTCTACACCATGAAGCAGGTGCCCGAGGGTGTGCCGGCGGTGGTGTACGGGGCCGTCCACGCGGACGCCCAGTTCTCCGGCGGAACCTTCCACTCGGCCATCGGCCAGTTCGCGCGCCTGCGGGACGCGGCGAAGACCGCCAAGCTGCGGCGCCAGAAGGAGGGCAGGGTCGCCGACCGGCGGATCAAGTCGGTCCAGGGCAAGCCGCACCGGGACAGCGTGCTGGGCCGCTGGCTCGTGCCGCTGCCGACCATCGACCCGCAGATCGTCCTGCGGTCGGCCGCAGCCCTCGAGAGCTACGGGCCGGACTTCACCTACTCGCACTACGCGTCGGTCGGCTCGCCCGTCACCGCCACGGCCGGCATGGTCGGTGTCGGCGCGCTCGCGCTCGGCTCGCAGGTCGGCCCCATCCGGTCGCAGATCCTCAAGCGGATCGACCGCGGGGCCGGGCCGAGCGAGTCCCGCCGGGCCCGGTCCTCGTTCGACGTCACGTTCGTCGCGCTCGCCGGCGGACGTCGGATCGTCACCCGGGTCTCGGGGGGCGACCCGGGGTACACCGAGACGTCGATGATGCTCGCCGAGTCGGGTCTGAGCCTGGCGTTCGACGACCTGCCCGCGCTCTCGGGTCAGCTCACCACGGCCCAGGCCATGGGTGACGCTCTGCTGGACCGGGTCCAGCGCGGCGGCCTGACGTTCGAGGTCCTGTCGACGTAGGTCGGACCCCGGGCGACCCCGCACGAGGTGGGGCCGAAGGCGTCGATTCGCCACCCGGACGGGGCCGACTAGACTCGGCCCCGTGACCTCTCATGTGGACTCCATCTCGCACGCCTCCGACACCCCCGAGCTGGCCCAGCCGTGGGCGGAACTCGGACTCAAGGAGGACGAGTACGCCCGCATCCGGGAGATCCTGGGGCGTCGCCCCACGGACGCCGAGCTGGCCATGTACTCCGTCATGTGGTCGGAGCACTGCTCCTACAAGTCGTCCAAGGTGCACCTGAAGTATTTCGGGGAGACCACCACCGACGAGATGCGCTCGTCCATGCTCGCCGGTATCGGTGAGAACGCCGGCGTCGTGGACATCGGCGGCGGCTGGGCCGTGACGTTCAAGGTGGAGTCGCACAACCACCCCTCGTACATCGAGCCCTACCAGGGCGCCGCGACCGGTGTCGGCGGGATCATCCGCGACATCATGGCGATGGGTGCGCGGCCGGTGGCCGTGATGGACCAGCTTCGCTTCGGCCCCGCCGACGCCGACGACACGCACCGCGTGCTCCCCGGCGTCGTGGCGGGCGTCGGCGGCTACGGCAACTGCCTGGGCCTGCCCAACATCGGTGGCGAGACCGTGTTCGACGAGTCCTACGCCGCCAACCCTCTGGTCAACGCCCTCGGCGCGGGCGTCATGCGCGTCGAGGACCTGCACCTGGCGTTCGCGTCCGGCACGGGCAACCGGATCATCCTGTTCGGTGCCCGCACCGGCCTCGACGGGATCGGTGGCGTGTCGGTGCTCGCCTCCGAGACCTTCGACGTGGATGAGCACGGCGCGCCGGTCAAACCCCGCAAGCTCCCGGCCGTCCAGGTGGGCGACCCGTTCATGGAGAAGGTCCTCATCGAGTGCTGCCTCGACCTGTACCGCGAGGAACTGGTCGTGGGCATCCAGGACCTCGGCGGAGCCGGCCTGGCGTGCGCCACCTCCGAGCTGGCGGCGGCCGGCGACGGCGGCATGCACATCGTGCTCGACAACGTCCCGCTGCGTGCGGAGGGCATGACCGCCGCGGAGATCCTCTCGAGTGAGTCGCAGGAGCGCATGTGCGCCGTGGTGACGCCGGAGAACGTCGAGGCCTTCATGGGGGTGTGTCGCCGCTGGGACGTGCTGGCCGCCGACATCGGCGAGGTCACCGACGGCGACCGGCTCACCATCGAGTTCCGCGGCGAGACCGTCGTGGACGCCCCGCCGGAGTCACTGGCCGACGAGGGACCGGTCTACGAGCGCCCCGTCGAGCGCCCCGCCGACCAGGACGCTCTGCAGGCCGACACCACCGCGAACCTGGCCCGCCCGGCCACCGGTGACGAGCTGCGTCAGACCCTTCTGGACATGATCTCCAGCCCGGCGCTGTGCTCGCGCAAATTCATCACCGAGCAGTACGACCGGTACGTCCGCGGAAACACGATCCTCGCGGAGGCCGCCGACGGCGGCGTCCTGCGCATCGACGAGGAGTCCGGTCGCGGCATCGCGCTGTCCACCGACGCCTCCGGTCGCTACACCAAGCTCGACCCGTACACCGGTGCCCGGCTGGCCCTGGCGGAGGCGTACCGCAATGTCGCCGTCACCGGCGCCACCCCGGTCGCGGTGACCAACTGCCTGAACTTCGGCTCCCCCGAGGACCCGGGCGTGATGTGGCAGTTCCGCGAGGCCGTCCACGGCCTGGCCGACGGGTGTGCCGAGCTCGGCATCCCCGTCACCGGCGGCAACGTCTCGTTCTACAACCAGACCGGCTCCACGCCGATCCTGCCGACGCCCGTCGTGGGCGTGCTCGGCGTGCTCGACGACGTCGCCCGCCGCACGCCCACCGCGTTCGGTGACACCCCCGGTGAGAGCATCTACCTCCTCGGCGAGACCCGGGACGAGCTCGACGGGTCCATCTGGGCCCAGGTCGCCCACGACCACCTCGGCGGACTGCCGCCCACGGTGGATCTGAAGTGGGAGGCCACCCTGGCCCGCATCATGGCGACCAGCTCGAAGGACGGCCTCATCACCGGCGCCCACGATCTGTCCGAGGGCGGCCTCGCGCAGGCTCTCGTGGAGTCGGCGCTGGCGGGCGAGTGCGGCATCCGCGTCGTGCTGCCCGAGGGCGCCGACCCGTTCGTCTGGCTGTTCTCCGAGTCCGCCGGCCGCGTGATCGTCTCCGTGCCGCGCGGCGAGGAGATCCGCTTCCAGCAGATGCTCACCGCGCAGAACATCCCGCACGCGCGGGTCGGCGTGACCGACCCCGACTCGGGCACGTTCGAGGTGCAGGGCCAGTTCACCCTCACCACCGACGAGTTGCGCGCCGCCCACGAGGGGACGCTGCCGGCGCTGTTCGGCGTCGACCCCGTCTGAGTCGTCGGGGAGGACGGCCGGACCGGGGACAGGCGGGCGGATGCGCGACCTGCGCGGGCGTGAGCGGGTCCTCGCGGTGGTGCTCGCCGCCACCGCGGGGTTCGTCGACGCCGTCGGCTTCCTCGTGGTGGGCGGCTACTTCGTGTCCTTCATGAGCGGGAACTCCACCCGCATGGTCGTCGATCTCTCGGGCGGTGACCTCGCAGGTGCCGCCATCGCCGCCGTCGTGCTGGTCTCCTTCTTCCTGGGGGCGGTCGGGGGCGCGGTGGTGACCCGACGTCGCAACCTCGACGACCGACCGGCGGTCCTGTCCCTCGTGGCGTTCCTGCTCCTGCTCTCGCTCGTCCTGCACTGGGCCACCACGGCCACGGTGCTCGGGACGCCGGTGTCCGTCGCGGCGGCGGCGGCATCGATGGGGGCCATGAACTCCGTCTTCCACTCCCGTGGCGAGGTCTCGCTCGGCGTGACGTACATGACGGGCGCCGTGGTGAAGTCGGCCCACCGCCTGGTCGACGCGCTGGCCGGGGGATCGTGGGCCCCGTACCGCCAGCAGGTGGCCCTGTGGTCCGCGCTCGTCCTCGGTGGTGTCGCCGGCGCACTGCTGCACGTGGCCATGGGCGCCACCGCGCTCGCGCTGGCCGCGGCGGTCGTGATCGGCGCGGCGGTCGTGACCGTCCTGCTGCGCGCCCGGGACTACCGCACCCCCTGACGGCCCGTCAGGGCCCCGGGCCTACGGCAGCCCTCGTCGTCGTGCCCCCAGGTAGGCCTCCCGCGCCGCGAGGCCACGGACCACCTCGTCGAGCATAGGACGTACGAACCGTTCCTTGTGCGCGGTGTCGGAGGCCGCCGCGGCGGCCAGGTTGAGCGCGGAGAACGTCGCCAGCATCAGCGACACGCGCACGAGGGTGACGCTGACCGGGAGACCGAACAGCAGCCCGCCGGGCTCGTCGGGAGGGCGCAGCGTCCACCGTGTCTCGGTGATCTCGGGGACGGCGATCCACCCGAGGGTCACGAAGAACAGGAACACGAGCGTCGCGAACAGCGCCGCCTGGATCAGGGTCGCCAGCACGGGCACCAGCACCAGGTTCACCCGCTCGCCCGGACGCAGCGGGTGAACCGGCGCACGCCCACCCAGGTCCTGGAGGATGTCGTCGCGGGTGGAGATGCCCACCAGCAGCACCGTGAGCACCACCATGACGCCCAGCACGGCGAACGTCCGCGGCCAGGACAGTTCCACCATGACCTGCCAGATCTCCACGCTGAAGAACAGGAACAGCACCGCCAACATGAGGATCGGCAGCACCCTCGCCACCATTGGCCCCATGGTGGCCAGTTCCCGCCGCACGCGCCGCGCCGACCAGCGCACCAGCGAGCCCAGCCCCGTGTAGGTGCCCACCAGGACGCCCACCGCGAGCAGGGCGGTGGTGCGGCACGAGGGGCCGTCGTGGGGGTCGAACACGACGTGGGGGACGACGACGAAGGCGATCAGCGACCCGAGACCGATCGCCGAGCCGACCACCGGGCGCGCGTGACGGGCCGCCGTCGACACCAGCCATCCCACGAGTGGGGCGGCGACCCAGAGCGCGACCGCCAGCAGCAGGAGTTCGGCGATCGGCTCCGGGGCGTCGAGCAGATCCGGCTCCGCCCCCGGCCCGGCCCGCTCGAGCAACGCGATCATGTAGTCGTTCGACCGGTCCACGGCGGCGATCCCGGTGGCGGCCACCGCGAGCCCGGCGCCGAGGCCGGCGGAGCGGGGGAGCACCTCGCGGCGCCGGGTGGCCGGGGCGATCACGAGCGGCAACCCCAGGGCGCGCAGGTGGTCCTCGTGGACGGTCAGGCTGCTCGCGGGGGTGGGGTCGGGCGTGGGCACGCGCATATTCTCGCAGTGATCGGGCTCCGCACGGGACGGACCGGCGGCTATCGTCGATCCATGTCCACCAGCGAGCGCACGGCGCCCGTCGCGGGCGGCGGCGCCGACCCGGCAGCTCCGGCCGTGACGGGAGTCCCCGTCGAGCCCGGCCGCCCGACCGAACCACCCGTCTACGTCAGCCCGCCGACCAAGGTCCGCGACGACACGGTGCGGCCACCCCTGCCGGGACTCGCGGTGGACACCGTGTTCTTCGCTGTCGCCACCCTGTCGGCGGGCTGGCTGGGCTGGCGGTTGCTGGGCGACGTCTGGCACCACACTTGGTGGCATCTGTTCCTGCTGATCCCGTTCTGGGCGCTGGTCGCCTACCTGGTGCTGCCCCGCCTGCAGACGCTCGTCACGTCGGTGTACGTGCCCGGGTACTTCATCGCCCGCACCCGCACCTCCGACGGTCTGCTGGGGGATCCGGTCAACCTCGCCGTCGACGGCACGGCCCGCCAGATCCACGAGGCGATGACCGCCTGCGGCTGGGTGCTGGCCGACGACATCACGGTCCGCTCCTCGTGGGGGATCATCATGTCCTCGGTCCTGCGTCGGTCCTACCCGTCGGCGCCGGTCAGTCCGTTGCGGCTCTTCGGTCGCCGGCAGTGCCTGGCGTATCAGCAGGAGGTCGAGGGCAACGCCGCGCAGCGCCACCACGTGCGCTTCTGGCGGTGCCCGGACGGGTGGCTGCTGCCCGGCGGGCACCGGGTGCAGTGGCTCGGCGCCGGCACCTACGACCGCGCGGTGGGCCTGTCGCTGTTCACCCTCCAGGTGACCCACAAGATCGACGCGGACATCGACGTCGAGCGCGACTACATCGTCGACTCGATCCGGTACCACGTCCCCGGTGTGGGGGTCCGGGTGCTGGAGAACTTCTCGACCGGCTACCACTCCCGCAACGGCGGCGGTGACGCGATCCGCACCGACGGGGACCTGCCCGTGCTGGACCTGCGCACCGTGCCGGTGCCCGAGGCGTCGGCGGCCGACCTGCCGCCGGGCGTGGTGCGCGCGGCCCGCGGGTTCGACGACCCGGTCGCCGAGGGCGGCGTCGCCTCGGGGGATCCGGACCGTCCGGCCGACGACGTCGCGCCCGACCCCGGCCACCTGCCGCGGCCGGCGGCGCTCACCGCGGGGTGCGCCCTCGTCGCCGTCAGCGTCCTCGTGTTGACCGTGCTGGCGTTGCGCGACCTGCTGGGCGGGACGGACCTGGAGGAGTTCGCGGGGCTCGAGCAGTCCGAGGTGGTGCCCGCGGTCGTGGTGCTCGCGTTGTTCATCGGCGCGACCTACGGCGCGATGGGGGTTCTGGCACTGCTCACCTACCTGGGGTATGCCAGGCCGCGCGTGTGGTTGCTGACACTGACCGTGGTGAGCACCGTCTCCACCGAGTACGGGCGCGTGTCCACAGATGCCGAGCAGGACACGTTCCTCGGCGGGTACCCCGTCCTGGCGGTCAACGTCCTCATCATGCTGTTGCTCACGAGCCTGGCCGCGCGGACGTGGAGTCGGCGCACCGCCCAGGACCGTCGCGACCGCCGTCGGGGCGTGCGCACGGGCGCGCGGGGACTGCCGGCTGCCGAGGGCCCGGTCACCGTGGCGGCGGGGGATCCGACGTGAGCCGCGTCCCCGACGCCGCGGCGGTGCGCGCGGCCGTCGAGGCGGTGACACCGTGGCTCGACGACGACGACGAGGCGACCGCCAGACCTGGTCGGTCCGCGTTGGCGGCGGCGGTCCGCGGCACCGTGGAGATCCTCGCGGCGGAGCTGCCGGGACGGTCGGTCGAGGTCCGGGTGCCGCCGTTCGCCGCGGCGCAGTGCGTGGAGGGGCCCCGGCACACCCGCGGCAGCCCCCCGAACGTCGTCGAGACGGACCCCCGCACCTGGCTGGAGTTGGCGACGGGCCGGCTCGACTGGGACTCGGCGATCTCCGAGGGCCGGGTGCGCGCCTCGGGGACCCGGGCGGCGGCGGTCGCCGCGGGGCTGCCGGTCGTCCGGCCGGGGTGAGGGGCCCGACCGGGTGCGGGCGGAGGGGGGCTGCGCGCCGGACTTTGGGGCCGCGGGGGTCGGTGACCGTAGACTTGCAGGCGCACCGCCGGGGTCCGTCCGGGCGGACCGCCCCGAAAGTCGCGAGGGAGCACCAGCAGGTGGAGAGTACGTCGTCACGACCGGCACCGTCCGGGTCACTCCGCCGTCCCGGTGGCAGCTCCGCCGTCGGGCTCGGGCTGCCCGATCCGTCAGCCCCCGGCCCCGCAGGCCTGCCCGTCGACGCCGAGCGCATCGGCCCGGTCGAGGAATGCGGCGTCTTCGGCGTGTGGGCCCCCGGCGAGGACGTCGCCAAGCTCACCTACTACGGCCTGTACGCACTCCAGCACCGTGGCCAGGAGGCCGCCGGGATCGCCGTGGCGGACGGTGAGCAGGTCCTGGTCTACAAGGATCTCGGCCTGGTCAGTCAGGTCTTCGACGAGCAGACCCTCGAGTCGATGCACGGTCACGTGGCGATCGGCCACTGCCGCTACTCCACCACCGGCGCGGCGAGCTGGGACAACGCCCAGCCGATGTTCAGGCCGATCATCGACGGCGGTTCCGTCGTCCTCGGCCACAACGGCAACCTCGTCAACACGCAGGAACTCAAACGGCACGCGACGGACCTGGGGATCGGCGGGTACTCGGAGGAGAGCACCCACTCGGACTCCGACATCGTCTCGACCCTGCTGGCCCACGAGGCGCGCGACGGGGGACTCGAGGAGGCCGCGGCCCGTCTGCTGCCCCGGCTGCGCGGTGCCTACTGTCTCACCTTCTCCGACGAGAACACGCTCTACGCGGCCCGAGACCCGCACGGTGTCCGCCCGCTGGCGCTCGGCCGCCTCGAGCGCGGCTGGGTCGTCTCGTCGGAGACGTCGGCCCTGGACATCGTCGGCGCCTCGTTCGTCCGCGACATCGAGCCCGGCGAACTCATCGCGATCGACGCCGACGGCGTACGGTCCCGCAAGCTCTCGCCCCCGACCCCCAAGACGTGTGTGTTCGAGTACGTCTACCTCGCCCGTCCCGACTCGGTGATCAACCAGCGCCTGGTCAACTCCGCGAGGGTGGAGATCGGGCGCCGCCTGGCCCGCGAGCATCCCGCCGAGGGCGATCTGGTGATCCCGGTACCCGAGTCCGGCACCCCGGCCGCCGTCGGTTACGCGCAGGAGTCCGGGATCCCGTTCGCGCAGGGGCTGACGAAGAACGCCTACGTGGGCCGTACGTTCATCCAACCCAGCCAGACCATCAGGCAACTGGGGATCCGGCTCAAGCTCAACCCGCTGCGTGAGGTGATCCGCGGGCAGCGGCTCGTGGTGGTGGACGACTCGATCGTTCGGGGCAACACCCAGCGCGCCCTGGTCCGCATGTTGTACGAGGCCGGAGCCCGTGAGGTGCACGTCCGGATCGCCTCGCCGCCGGTGCGCTGGCCGTGCTTCTACGGGATCGACTTCGCCAGTCCCGCCGAGCTCATCGCCAACGGCGTCGATGCCTCGGACGGGATGCTCGAGGGGGTGCGCCGCGCCATCGGTGCGGACAGCCTCGGTTACGTCTCCGTCGAGGGGATGATCGAGGCCAGCGGCCAACGCGGCGACGAACTGTGCGCAGCGTGCTTCGACGGGCACTATCCCATCGAGCTTCCCGACGACTCGCCCATGAGCGCGGCCGTGCGCGCGCTGGCAGCCGAGGTCGACGGCCTCGAGGCCGATCGCTTCCCGGTCCGCAGTGACATCGCGGACCCCGTCCGCCGACCCTGAACGGGCGCCCGACCAGGGGCGCCGACGAGGAGAGACCACATGACCGACAACTCACACCCCCCGACCGGCGCCTCGTATGCCGCCGCGGGCGTCGACATCGACGCCGGCGAGCGCGCGGTGGAGCTGTTCGCCCCCCACGCCAAGCGGGCGACCCGGCCGGAGGTGATGGGAGGCCTCGGTGGATTCGCCGGCCTGTTCTCGCTGAAGAACACCTACCGGCAACCGCTCCTCGCGTCGTCCACGGACGGCGTCGGGACCAAGATCGCCGTCGCGCAGGCGATGGACGTCCACAACACGGTCGGTATCGATCTCGTCGCCATGGTCGTCGACGACCTCGTGGTGTGCGGTGCCGAGCCGCTGTTCCTGCAGGACTACATCGCCATCGGCAAGGTCGTCCCCGAGCACGTCGCGGACATCGTCGAGGGGATCGCGGAGGGCTGCGTCCGGGCCGGGTGCGCGCTGCTGGGCGGGGAGACGGCCGAGCACCCCGGTCTCATGGCCCCGGGGGAGTACGACATCTCCGCCACCGGTGTGGGGATCGTCGAGGCCGACGAGATCCTCCAGGCCGAGAAGGTCCGCCCCGGCGACGTGATCATCGGCATGGCCTCCTCGGGGCTGCACTCCAACGGGTACTCGTTGGCCCGGCACGTCCTCCTCGAGCTCGCCCGACTCCCGCTCGAGGGGCACGTCGAGGAGTTCGGACGGACCCTGGGTGAGGAGCTGCTCGAGCCGACGCGTATCTATGCGCTCGACTGCCTGAGCCTCATCGCGGAGACCGACGTCCGGGTCTTCAGCCACGTCACCGGCGGCGGGCTCGCCGAGAACCTCGCCCGGGTGATGCCCCGCGGCCTGGTCGCGCGCCTCGACCGGGGGCGCTGGCCCGTTCCCGCCGTCTTCGGCACCATCGCCCATCACGGCCGCGTCGAGCAGGCCGAGATGGAGCGCACGTTCAACATGGGGGTCGGGATGGTCGCCGTCCTGCCCGAGGAGGACGTGGACCGGGCCCAGGCCGTCCTCACCGCACGCCACGTCGAGAACTGGGTGATCGGGCGCGTGGAGAAGGCCGGCGAGGACGCCGACGCCCCCCGCGTGACACTCGAGGGTTCACACGCCCGGTTCTGACCGCTCGCAGACGACAGCGACCCGGCCGGGGCAGTTCCGGCCGGGTCGCTGTGTCGTCGTGCGGTGTCCCGGCCAGTGTGACACGCGTGAGCCGGGCATCCTCGGGGATGCCCGGCCCACGTGGGTCTACCGGGAACGGGGGATGATCAGTACCTGGTGTCGCCGTCGGACCATGACCCGTAGGGGTCATCGTCCTCATCGGTGCTGAGCCGCGTCGGCGACCCTCCACCCGACAACTCCTGCTGGAGACGTTCTAGGTCCGTCTGCGGAGTGTTGTACTTGAGTTCGCGAGCGACCTTGGTCTGCTTCGCCTTCGCGCGGCCTCGGCCCATTGACCTGACCCCCTCGGAAACGGTGCTGGGCCACCTCGGGGGTGCCCATTGCAAGTGTGAGTATCTGCCTGTCCACAGGATAGCGTGCCCGGCGCGGAATGTCCGCCCGGGTGTCGAGGGAGTCGTCTCCGGCAGTGACCCGCGGGGGTGATCCGACCCCCGCGGGGGTGTCAGGCCTGGCCGCGGAGTCGGCGGATGGCCTCTCGTCCGGCCTGGGTCCCGGTGTCCTCCGGGGCGCTGTCCGGGTCGACGGCGGCGACGACCCCGTCGATCTCGAGGGCGGCGTCGACGGCCACGGACCGCTTGAGCAGGGCGAGGGCCACCGGTCCGTCCTCGTGGTGCTGGACCACGGTCCCGACGCGTCCGACGGGGCGGCCGGCGGCGCGGACCTCGGCGCCCGGCACGGGCAGTTCGTCGCTGGCGGATCCATCCAGCTGGAGTCGGACCAGGACCCGGGGCGACCGTCCGAGGTTGTGGACCCTGGAGACGGTCTCCTGGCCGCGGTAGCACCCCTTGTCCAGGTGCACGGCGCCGCGCTGCGCCACATCGCCGATCCAGGTGGGGAGCTCGTGGGGGATGGTCTTCTCGTCGGTGTCCACCCCGAGGCGGCCGCGTGGCGGGGTCGTCCCCGCCGCCCGTAGGGCCTCGAACGCCCACGAACCCGCCGGACGCGCTCCCGCGGCGACCGCCGCGTCGAACCACGCGCTCAGTTCGGAGCGCGGGACCAGCAGGTCGATCGATCCGGTCAGGGGCCAGGGCATCCGCCGGGCCACACCGCCGCCCGGCAGCGGGATGCCGGCGTAGTCCCCGACCGGCAGGGTCACCTCGGTGCCGTCCGGGGCCTCGAGGGTGGCGGGGAGGGCGGCGCCGGTGAGGGTGAGGACGGCGAGGTCCGCGGTCTCCGGTGTCGCGTCGGCCCAGAACACCATCTTGGTGAGGAACTGCAGCAGGTCCGCTCCCCGGCCGGGTTCGGTGTCCACGACGAGCGTGCCGGCGACGTCGGCGAGGACCGCGTGGTGTTCCACCCGCCCGTTCGCGTCCAGCACCAGCGTCTCGGCGCCGCCACCGTCCGGGATCTCGGACACGTGCTGGGAGACGAAGCCCTCCAGCCAGGTCAGCCGCTCGCTGCCACCGATGGTCAGGACGTCCCGGTGGGAGCGGTCGACGACCACCGGCGCGGAGTCGGCCGCGCGCTGCTCCCCGAACGGGTCGCCGTAGTGGTACGGCACCCCGACGTCGGGGGAGGTGTCGGCCTGGTTCACTGCTCCGGGGCGGTTCAGGATCGGGCTGCGGTAGCCGCTGTCGGTCCGCTCGGGCACAACTGGGTCGGTCACGATCGCGAGTCTACGTACCCCGCCGTAGTGTTGGGCGGCATGGGCACAGCAGCGGAAACGGGTACCGACCGGACTGACGACGCACGGGTGGTCGTCCTCGTCGCGGGCGGTCCGGAGGGGCCGCGTCCCCGGGTCCACCCGTCCGATCAGCCACTGTTGTTGGCCGACGACCTGGCCGCCGTCCGTGGCGACGGTTGCTTCGAGACACTCCTCGTCGTCGGTGGCCGCCCCGCCAAGCCGGAACGTCACCTGGCGCGACTCGCCAGATCAGCGGCCTCGCTGGGGCTGACCGGGCCGTCCCCGGAGCAGTGGCTGGCGGGCATCGACCTGGCCGCGCGCCGGTGGGGGCCGGACTCGGAGGCGATGCTGCGGTTGGTGCTGTCCCGCGGGCCCGAGCGCGGCGGGCGGGAGACGGCCTACATCACCGTCGCGCCCGTGAGCGGGGTGGCCCTGCGGGCACGGGCCGACGGAATCGCGGTGACGGCCCTCGGTCGGGGGTATGCGTCGGACGTCGCCGCGTCCGCCCCGTGGCTGCTGCTCGGATCCAAGACGCTGTCGTATGCGGCCAACATGGCGGCGCTGCGGCACGCCGCCGCGGCCGGGTTCGACGACGTGATCTACCTGTCCTCCGACGGCGAGGTGCTGGAGGGCCCCCGTTCCACCGTGGTGATCGCCCGCGGCGGTGAGCTGGTGAGCCCTCCGGCGGAGGTGGGGATCCTCGAGGGCACCACCCTGGCGGCCATGGCGGAGATCGCCGGGGCCGAGGGTGTGCGCGTGCGGCGGGAGCGGCTGCTGCTGACCGACCTGTTGGCCGCGGACGCGGTGTGGCTGTTG
Organism: Dietzia sp. KRD202; assembly: GCF_017168155.1. Lineage (NCBI taxonomy): Bacteria > Bacillati > Actinomycetota > Actinomycetes > Mycobacteriales > Dietziaceae > Dietzia > Dietzia sp. KRD202. The sequence goes on from NZ_JABFAN010000011.1 coordinate 307,557, forward strand.
TCCTCGGTGACCCTGTGTGCGCGGGTCCGCAGGGTCGACGATGTGACGCTGTCGACCGGGGACCCCGGGATCGATGTCGTCGGCATGGTCGACCGCGCGGTCGGCCGCGGGTGACGGGCCCCGCCACCCGGGCGGGGAACCGCTAGCCGGCTATCCGACGCAGTCGCGCGGACATGTGGGGCACCAGGCCCCGCTCCGGGTGGACGCGCTCCTCGACCCAGCCCAGGTCGCCACCCTCGACGATCCCGTAGATGCGCTTGGCGCCGCCACGCTTGGGTCCGGTGGGGGACGCGAGGACCACGTCGGTGGTCATCTCCCAGGCCGACTGGCTGATCGGTGCGCCGTAGTACATCTCGATCACGCCGGACGCGTGGGCCACGAGGAACTCGAGCTGGTCATCCGCGGAGATCCGCCAGAATCCCGTCTCCCGGTAGGCCGCATCGTCCACGGCGCCACCGGCGTCGAAGGTCCAGGCGCGGGAGGTCCAGGTCAGGTAGTTCTCGCCGTCGTGGGCGACGATGAGTTGTTGGCCGAACCGGTGCTGGCCGCGGTCCTCGGTGTCGGCCTCGCCCTCACCCTCCCAGACGCCCACGAGGGGCAGCAGGGCCAGCAGACCCGGGTGCAGATCGGGGCCGAAGCGCAGGTTGGCGGTGTCCTCCGGGACCGGGAGCTCGGAGAACGGGGCGATGTTGCGGCGGGCGGTCGCCTCCGACCGCTCCGCCGCCGCGTCGACGGCCGCGTTTCCGGATCCGGGCACGACCGACCCGCCGCCTCCCCCTACGGGGACGGGCGGCGTGGGGTCACCGGTGTTCGGCTGGTCGCGTTCCGTCACGACTCGTCGGTGACCGTGCGGTACACGATGTAGCAGGTGGCCCACAGGATGGCCAGCGTGCAGAGGACCAGGAGGATCTCGAAGAAGAGCACCATGGCCCAATCCTAACCCCGAGCCTCTCAGCCGAGTGAGACGCGGGCCTCGATCGAGTGGATGAGGCAGTCCTCGGGGGGCACGACGAAGTCCTCGCTGACCCGCGCGGTGGCGCCCACGACGGTCGCCAGGGTGAAGTCCGCGTGCACGACGCCCTCGCGCCCCGGGGGGTCAACGGTGATGACGATGTCGCGGACCTCGCGGATCACCGAGTACTGCAGGTGCAGGTGGAGGTCCCACCGGAGCTGGTCCGCCCCGAACCCGGTCTTCAGGCCGTTCTCGCGACGGACACAGTCCTTCGCGAACGGCACACGGAACGCCGCGGCCGGGACCGTGAGCGCGGTGAGGTACATCCGAACGGCTGCCTCCCGCTCCTCGGGGGAGTAGGGGCCGGGGTGATCGGGCACGGCCGGGGTCGCCCCACGGCGTTGATCGATTCCCACGAGGACGGTGGAGGCGACCGCGGCGCCGACGGCGACGACGGAGGCTCGCCCGGCCATACCGAGCGCACGCGACAGGAGAGACATGGGATCGAGATTAGCCAGTCCCGCCGGCCGCCGGGGTGAACACACGGCTCACCGTTCGACGGGGACCCCGATGAGGGAGCCGTACTCCACCCAGCTGCCGTCGTAGTTGACGACGTTCGGTTGATCGAGGAGCTCGTGGAGGACGAACCAGGTGTGGCTGGACCGCTCGCCGATCCGGCAGTACGTGACGACGCGCTGCCCGGGGGTGCCGAGAAGATCGGCGTAGATCTCGCGGAGCTCGGCGTCGGGCCGGAACGTACCGTCGCGGGTGACGGCTCGGTTCCACGGAATGCTCACCGCGCCGGGGATGTGCCCGCGCTGTCGGCCGCCCTCCTGGGGCAGGCCGGCCGGTGCGGCGAGCCGGCCGGTGAACTCGTCGACCGATCGCACGTCGACGAGCGCGTCACTGCCGAGGCCCGAGAGCACGTCCTCGCGGAACGCCCGGATCGACAGGTCCTGGGGCTCGGCGACGTACTCGGTCGCCGGGCGCTGCGGCAGCTCGGTCTCCAGTGGCAGGCCGTCCCGTTCCCAGCGCATACGGCCACCGTCGAGGAGGCGGACGTCGGGGTGCCCGTACAGCCGGAGGTACCAGTAGGCGTAGGCGGCGAACCAGTTGTGGTTACCGCCGTAGACCACCACGGTGTGCTCGCGGGTGATGCCCCGAACGGACAGGAGTTCGCCGAACCGCTCACGGTCGACGAGATCGCGCGTGTACTCCTGCTGGAGTTCGGTTCGCCAGTTCAGCGCGACGGCACCGGGGATGTGCCCGTCGGAGTGGTAGGCCGTCACGTCCTCGTCGACCTCGAGGAAGACCACCGAGTCGTCGGCCAGGCGCGAGGAGGCCCAGCGGGTGCTGACCAGTACGTCGTCGCGACTCATGGGCCCGAGTCTAGAGGTCCGTCCGTGCGAGGCCGTCGAGCGGCGCGGTGCCGGGCCCGCCGTCACCGGCGGCGGTGATGGTGCCGCCCGTGATGCTGAGGGTCTCGACCGCCACGCCCAGCGGGAGGACGTCCGGTTCCAACGTCAGTGCCGTGCGGCGCAGGGCCAGCTCGCCGTCGCCGTCGGGGAACCCCGCCGGCCCGGTCGCGGGTGCCACGGGGACGAGCCGTGCGCCGAGGTCGTCGACGACGAGGTCGACGAACGCCGAGACGCGGACGTCGGATCCCTCGAGTGTCCCGGTGACCCGGGCCCGGGTCTCGGTACCCCCGGCGAGGCTCGGGTCGTCGGCCGCGCCGACCAGCACGTCCCGCATCCCCAGGGCCGGGCCGAGCGAGGCCCCGGTGATCTGTACCGAGACCGTCACCGCCCCGGCGGTCAGCGGACCGGTCGGGTCCTCCGGCACGGAGACGTCGGTGGCCACGGCCTCCACCGCGACCGGCCCGAGCCCGGGCCGGTCGACCCCTTCGACCCGGATCGTCGCCGAGACGAGGGTGTCCGGGCCGGACCACCGCGACCCCGGCGCGCCGCCGATCGTCACCGAGGGGGGCCCGGCACCAGTGTTCCCCGGGTCGATCCGACCGGACAGGTCGGCCTCGATCCGTGAGGCGGACACCGTCTCCACGGTGAAGGCGCTGCCGGCCACGACGGCCACGGCGACAGCCGCGATGACGACGGGGCGGGGGAGTCTCATGGCATTCAGGTGTACTCCAATCCCCGTTTCGGGGGTGCGGGTCGCTAGTATCGTCTCGGCCCCCGGACGGAGAGGAAGCGACATGGACGTAGTGCTCCTCGCCGCTGAAGCAGACCCGGAGGCGGTCATCCCCGCGCTGCCTCTCCTCCCGCACTCGGTGCGTGTACTCCCGCCGCTGGCGTCCTCGCTGGGGGATCTCTCCGGTGCGGCACTCGCCCTGGTCGACGCGCGGAGTGATCTCGCGGCGTCGCGGGCACTGTGCAGGCTGCTGTCCGGTGGCGGGGACCTCGCCGTCATCGCCGTCGTCTCCGAGGGGGGACTGATCGCCGTCAGCGGGGACTGGGGCCTCGACGACATCCTCCTGCCGACCACCGGGCCGGCGGAGGTGGACGCCCGGTTCCGCCTCGCCGCCGCGCGGCACTCGTCCCAGGGCGAGGCGGACGGTGGCCTCCTCACGGTCGGCGAGCTGGTCATCGACGAGGAGACCTACGTCGCCCGCGTCAAGGGGCGCCCCCTGGATCTGACCTACAAGGAGTTCGAGCTCCTCAAGCACCTGTGCCAGCATCCCGGCCGGGTCTTCTCCCGCGCGCAGCTGCTCCAGGAGGTGTGGGGTTACGACTTCTTCGGTGGAACCCGGACCGTCGACGTCCACGTCCGGCGACTGCGCGCCAAGCTCGGTCCCGATCACGAGTCGCTGATCGGCACCGTCCGTAACGTCGGGTACAAAGCGGTCCGGCCGTCGGATCGCAGGGAGGACGGAGGCGACGCATGACAGTCACCGAACGCGCACCGGACGCCGGTGCCGCCGACCGCATCGAGGCGATGGCACGGCAGGCGGGATCGGTCGACGGGGTCGCACCCCTCGGTGAGCAACCCCTCCGGGCCCTCCGCGGGCCGGCCGGCGGGGCGCGTCACTTCCTCGCGACCGACCCCGATGAGCCCGGTGCCGCCGCGGGCGGGGGTTCCGTTGACCCCGCGATCGTCGGCTACGCCCAGCTCGTCGGCGCCGGGGACGAGGCCTCGGCGGAACTGGTCGTGGACCCCTCGCACCGGCGCCGGGGGCACGGGAGCGCCCTCGTCCGCGCGGTCCTCGAAGCCGAGCCCGGCGCCGCGATGTGGGCGCACGGTGACATGCCGTCCGCGCGGGCCCTGGCAGAGGGCCTCGGGCTGGCGCGGACACGCGAACTGCTGAAGATGCGCCGGCGCGCCGCCGGCGGGCCCGCGCTTCCGGATCCGCACCCGCCCGGGGGGATCGAGACCGGAACCCTCGCCGAGGCCGCGTCGGAGGGCGGGTCGCGGTGGCCGGGGATGGACACCCGGGAGGAGTTCCTCCGCGTGAACAACGCCGCGTTCTCGTGGCATCCGGAACAGGGGGGCTGGACGCGAGAGCAGCTCGACGACCGGCTCGGCGTCGACTGGGTGGATCCCGGCGCGGTCTTCCTCGCCGTGGATGCCGCGGGCGAGACGCCGCGGCTGGCCGGGTTCCACTGGACGAAGACCGTCGCCGAGCCCGGGAAGCCGGTCGAGGGCGAGGTCTACGTGGTCGCCGTGGACCCGTCTGACCAGGGCAGGGGCCTGGGCGGTCTGCTCACCGCCGTCGGGGTCGAGCACCTCGAGGGCCGGGCCGGGGCGGAATCGGTCGTCCTCTACGTGGAGGGCGACAACCTCCCGGCCATCCGCACCTACGAGAGGCTCGGTTTCGCCGTCGAGCACCGAGACGTGACGTACGCCTCACGCTGAATTCCGCGGCGGTCCGGAGACGAGATCTCAGGATCACCCCAGGTGGGGTACCGCGGGGGGGGAGGGACGGCTGTCCGGGTGAACAGCCCATGACCAGGGAGTTCATCTCGGGTTCACCTACGTCCTCGGCGTTGTTCACGTCCGCACCCTAGGTTCTCTCCACGTCGGATCGGCGTGTCCCGGTCCGGCCCTGCGACCCAGTCGCCGACAACGTGACCCGGTGGAGGTCTCCACCGGATGAACCAAGGAGATTTTGTGGACCTCAAGCGCACCGGTGCCCTGCTCGGGCTGGCCGCCCTGACGACGGCCGGACTGGCCGCCTGCTCCGACGACAACGCGGGGACCAACGACACCGCCCAGAACGTCGCGGGCGTCGAGTGCGAGGGGAAGCCCAACCTCAATGCCTCGGGATCCTCGGCGCAGAACAACGCCATGACGATCTTCGCCAACTCCTACGCCACGAGTTGTGAGGGACAGACCATCGACTACAACTCCAACGGCTCCGGCGCCGGCGTGAAGGAGTTCATCGGTGGACAGACCGACTTCGGCGGTTCCGACTCGGCGCTGAAGGAGGACGAGTACCCCCAGGCCGAGCAGCGCTGTGAGAGCCCCGCGTGGAACCTTCCGGCGGTCTTCGGTCCGATCGCGGTGGCCTACAACCTCGACGGGGTCGAGCTCAGCCTGTCGGGCTCCACCATCGCCCAGATCTTCAACGGCGAGATCACCACGTGGAACGACCCGGCCATCGCCGCGGAGAACGAGGGAGTGGAGCTCCCCGAGCAGGACATCACCGTGATCTTCCGCTCCGACGAGTCGGGTACGACCGACAACTTCCAGAAGTACCTCGTGGCCGCGTCCGACGGCGCGTGGACCCAGGAGGCCGGCAAGACGTTCAACGGCGGCGTCGGCGAGGGCGCCAAGGGCAACGAGGGCGTCTCGGCCGCGATCGGCCAGACCCCGGGGACCATCACCTACACCGAGTGGTCCTACGCCAAGAACCAGGGCCTGTCGATGGCCAAGGTCATCACGCCGGCGGACGCCGAGGGCGTGGAGCTCAACGCCGAGACCGCGGGCACGACCATCGACTCCGCCAAGCTGCAGAACGAGGGGACCAACGACCTGGTGATCGACACCTCGTCCTTCTACGTCCCGGAGGCCGCGGGGGCCTACCCGATCCTCATGCCGACCTACGAGATCGTCTGCTCCGAGTACCCCGACGCCGAGACCGCTGCTGCGGTCAAGGCCTTCCTGAACGTCGCCGTCTCCGAGTCCGTGCAGGGTGAGCTCGAGGGCGAGGGTTACATTCCGGTTCCCGACGCCTTCCGTGGCAAGCTGACTGACGCGATCGACGCGATCAAGTGATAGCCCGGTCGCTGTCCCCGTCCGCGGACGGGGACAGCGACCGACCTCATACAGACCCCCGGAAGACTGAAGGTCCCATGACTGTGCACGACTCCGTCGAACGAGACGTCGACAAGACCGCCGGCCGCCGCGGTGAATGGTCGGAGGACGACCACCCGGGGGCCGGGGGCCGGGGAGACGGCCCACGGGGCCTGCTCACCAACGGGTCGTCCCGGAATATCGACTCCGTCTTCCGGTCGGTCACGGTCGCGGCGGGCGCGATCATCGTCGGGCTCATCGCGCTGATCGGCATCGTGCTGGTCCTCCAGGCGGTGCCCTCCATCCTCCAGGACCAGGTCAACTTCTTCACCAGTTCCGAGTGGAACACGACCGATCCCGACAACCTGAGGTTCGGCATCCTCGACCTGTTGAAGGTCACGGTCCTGAGCTCGGTCTTCGCACTGCTGCTCGCGGTGCCCGTCGCGATCGGGATCGCGACGTTCCTCGTCCAGTACGCGCCACCCCGGATCTCCCGGGCGCTGTCGGCGATGATCGACCTGCTGGCGGCCGTCCCGTCGATCGTGTACGGGATGTGGGGACTCATCGTCCTCGGCCCGTGGATCACCCCCTTCGCCACCTGGCTCAACGAGAACCTGGGGTGGTTCTTCCTCTTCGCCGACGGGAACGTCTCGATCGCCGGAGGCGGGACCATCTTCACCGCGGGCATCGTGCTCGCGATCATGATCCTCCCGATCATCACCTCGATGTCCCGCGAGACGATCCGTCAGACCCCGTCGTTGCACCAGGAGGCCGCTCTGGCACTCGGCGCGACGAAGTGGGAGAAGATCCGGATGACGTGCTTCCCCTACGCCAAATCGGGCATGATCGCCGGGTCGATGCTCGCCCTCGGCAGAGCGCTCGGTGAGACGGTGGCGGTGCTCATCATCCTCCGTGCCTCGAGCTCGGCCAGCGGCCTCTCCCTGTTCGACGGGGGCTTCACGTTCGCGTCCAAGATCGCTTCCGGGTCCGCGGAGTTCAACAACCCGATGTCGACCGGGGCCTACATCGCCGCCGGGCTCGTGCTCTTCCTCCTCACGTTCATCGTCAATCTCATCGCGCGCTCGGTGTCCGGTGGAAAGGTCAACGGCTGATGTCCCAGGTAACCCCCGACCTCGCACGACCGGCCAAGCCGTCCGAGACCTTCCTCCCCGTCTCCGGTGGGCGGAAGGCGAAGAACTCCGTGGCGACGGTCGTGTTCACCCTGTCGTTCATCGTCGCGGTGATCCCGTTGATCGCGCTGCTCTACAAGGTGGTCTCCGCGGGGGCCGAGGCGATCATCAACCCGAACTGGTGGACGAACTCGCTCTTCCTGGTATCGCCGTCGTCGCTCGCCGGCGGCGTCGGTCACGCCATCTACGGCAGCCTCGTCCAGGCGCTCATCGCGGCCGTCATCTCGATCCCACTGGGTATCGCCGCCGGCATCATGCTCGTGGAGTATCCCGACTCCACGCTGGCGCGACCCACCACCCTCATGGTCGACGTCCTCGCCGGCGTCCCCTCGGTGGTCGCGGCGATCTTCATCTTCGGCATCTGGATCACGATGCTGCAGTTCGAATTGAGCGCCTTCGCTGTGGGACTCGCGTTGGTCCTGCTCATGATCCCGCTGATCGTCCGCTCCACCGAGGAGATGCTCAAGCTCGTCCCGGATGAGTTGCGTGAAGCCTCGTACGCGTTGGGGGTGCCCAAGTGGAAGACCATCACCAGCGTGGTCATCCCCACCGCGCTGTCGGGGATGATCTCGGGCATCTTCCTGGCGCTCGCCCGGGTGATGGGGGAGACCGCGCCCGTGCTGATCCTGGTGGGGTACACCGCGAGCTACAACTACGACCTCTTCCAGGGCAACATGGCCTCGCTGCCACTGCTGATCTACAACCAGCTGTCCAACCCCAACGACGCCGGTCAGTACCGCATCTGGGGCGCGGCCCTCACGCTCATCCTCATCATCGCGCTCGCGAACGTTCTCGCGGCGTTCGCTTCCAAGGCGCTCGCGCCGAAGACCAAGTAAGGACACATCGGTTCAGATGGCAAAGCGACTCGACCTCGAGAACGTCGATATCTTCTACGGTGACTTCCACGCGGTGAAGGACGTCGACCTCCACGTCCCGCCCCGGTCCGTGACCGCGTTCATCGGCCCTTCCGGATGTGGCAAGTCCACCGTCCTGCGCTCCCTCAACCGGATGCACGAGGAGATCGCCGGGGCCTACGTCAAGGGCTCCATCAAGCTCGACGGTGTGGACATCTACGACAAGAAGATCGACCCCGTCGCCGTCCGGCGGACCATCGGGATGGTCTTCCAGCGCCCCAACCCGTTCCCCACGATGTCGATCAAGGAGAACGTGGTCGCGGGGCTCAGGCTCCAGGGCGTCAAGAACAAGAAGACCCTCGACGAGGTCGCCGAGAAGTCGCTGCGCGGTGCGAATCTCTGGAACGAGGTGAAGGACCGCCTCGACAAGCCCGGTGGTGGGCTCTCCGGCGGCCAGCAGCAGCGTCTGTGCATCGCCCGCGCGATCGCCATCGAGCCGCAGGTACTCCTGATGGATGAACCCTGTTCCGCGCTCGACCCGATCTCGACACTGGCCGTGGAGGACCTCATCGCCGAGCTCAAGAACGAGTTCACGATCGTGATCGTCACCCACAACATGCAGCAGGCCGCCCGCGTGTCCGATCAGACCGCGTTCTTCTCCCTCGAGGCCACCGGCATGCCGGGTCAACTGGTCGAGGTCAACTCCACGGAGAAGATCTTCTCCAACCCGGACAACAAGCAGACCGAGGACTACGTGTCCGGCCGTTTCGGCTGACCCGTCCCGGCGCTCACACGGACGTCACTGCCCCGGTACAGGCCTCGAGGCCGGCACCGGGGCAGTGACGTTCCCCCACGTCAGGTCGCGGTGTGTCAAGAGTCCCCGGCGGTGCCGTCCCGGCCCGTGGCCTCGTGGCGGGCGATGCGCTCCTTGAAGGTCCGGTCCGTCTCGTTGAACTGGCGCACCAGTTCCTCGCTGGAGGGGGACGGGCGCTCGGGGTCGTCCTCGGGGACGGTGGCGTACTCGCCGGTCGCCAGGAAGATCACGCGCTGGGCGACCTCTACGGCGTGGTCGGCGAAGCGCTCGTAGTACCTGCCCAGGAGGGTGACGTCGACCGCGCAGGCGACGCCCCACTTCCACTCTCGGACGGTGAGCAGGGTGAACAGATGGCGCCGGAGGTCGTCGACGGCATCATCCTGCCGTGCCAGCGTGGCCGCCTGCTCGGCATCACGGTTGAGGAGGACCTCGGTGGCGGAGCGCCCCAGTGAGACCGCCACCCGGCCCATCTCGGCGAGGTAGCCGTTGACGGGCTCCGGCAGGACCGGCTCGGGATGGCGACGGCGGACGATCTTGGCGACGTGTCCGGCGAGGGTGCCCATCCGGACGAGGTCCTGCACGAGCTGGATCGACGTGACCACCTGTCGCAGGTCCCGCGCGACGGGCGCCTGGAGGGCGAGCAGGGCGAAACCCCGCTCCTCGTTCTCGGTCGCCAGCCTGGACATCTCCGTCGCGGACTCCAGGACCTTCTCCGCGGCGACGAGGTCGACCTGGAGCAGGGCGTGGGTCGCCAGCTCCATGTCATCGGTCGCGAGGGAGCACATCCGGGCCATGGACGTGGCCAGGCCCGCGAGTTCTTCGGAGTAGACAAGACGCATGTTGCCAGAATACGCGCATGTCAGGGCGGTCACCGCCGGTGCGGTGAACGACCGGTGAACATTCGTCCGCGGTGGGCTCAGCCGCCCGAGTTCTCGGCGTCCGCGCCCTCGAGCGCGGTGGCGTCGTCTTCCGGGTCATCGAGCCAGCCCTCGGGCAGCAGCACCTTGGAGGGGGAGCCCTGACGCCCCCGCGGTCCGTACCCGTCGGCAGGGAAGGGCTCGTCGGCGGGAAGGTCCGCGAGCAGCTCGGCCAGGTCGTCCAGGGTGCGGACGGCGGACAGGCCGACCCGCTTCTCCGATCCGGCCGGGAAGCCCCGGAGGTACCACGCGACGTGCTTGCGGATGTCGCGCATCCCCTTGTCCTCGCCGTGGTGCTGCGCGAGGAGTTCGCCGTGGCGGTACATGATGCGCGCGACCTCGCCCAGCGCGGGCGGGGTCGGCGCCTCGCGACCGTCCAACCGTGCGGCCAGTTCGGAGAAGAGCCACGGACGGCCGAGGCAACCGCGGCCGATCACCACGCCCGCGCAGCCGGTCTGTTCACGCATCCGCACGGCGTCCTCGGCGGAGAAGATGTCGCCGTTCCCCAGCACCGGCACATCCGAGACCGCCCCGACGTGCTCGACGAGCCGGGAGATCTGCGACCAGTCCGCCTCCCCGGAGTACCGCTGGGCGGCCGTCCGCGCGTGGAGCGCGACGGCCTGCGCGCCCTCCTCGACGGCGATGCGGCCGGCGTCGAGATGGGTGTGGTGGGCGTCGTCGATGCCGACGCGCATCTTCACCGTCACCGGGATGTCGGTGCCCTCGGTGGCGCGGACCGCCGCGGCGACGATCGAGCGGAACAACCGGCGCTTGTAGGGGATGGCGGACCCGCCACCGCGTCTGGTGACCTTGGGCACGGGGCACCCGAAGTTGATGTCGATGTGATCGGCCAGGTCCTCGTCGACGATCATCTTGGCGGCCGCGTAGGTGTACTCGGCGTCGACCGTGTACAGCTGCAGACTGCGCGGCGACTCGTCCGGGGCGAAGGTGGCCATGTGCAGCGTCCCGGGCTGGCGTTCCACCAGGGCGCGGGCGGTGACCATCTCGCAGACGTACAGGCCGGACACCGAGCCCTGCTGGTCACGCTCGATCTCGCGGCAGAGCGTGCGGAACGCGACGTTGGTGACCCCGGCCATCGGCGCCAGGACGACGGGGGACGCGAGCTCCAGGGGGCCGATGCGCAGTGCGGGGGCCGCGGCGGCGGTGGGTGCGGACATGACCCCGATTCTCCCAGCGGGGCGCGAGCAGGTCCAATGGGCCCGCGCGCCGGGCGGTACATGGTGCCCCCAGTCGGGCTCGAACCGACGACCTGCGGATTAAAAGTCCGTAGCTCTACCAACTGAGCTATAGGGGCGACGGTCACGATACCGTCCTCGTGTGCGGTTGGTTTATCCGCCCGGTGGGCGGTGCCCTACACTGGACCCCGCTGCGGACCGGGGCACCCGGACGTGGCGTAGGCCCCCTTCGTTTAGCGGCCTAGGACACCGGCCTTTCACGCCGGCAGCGCGGGTTCGAATCCCGTAGGGGGTACACATGGTCGAGGTCCCGGTCACCGTCAGGTGGCCGGGACCTCGTGCATTCATGGCCCGCGTGCCTCTGTCGCGACCCTGACGTGCTCGGATACGGCTGGCAGGGGGCCGATTTGCGCAAAGGTCCGGCGGTCCACTAATGTTCTTTCTCGTGCGAAGAGCACGGCCCTGTGGCGCAGTTGGTTAGCGCGCCGCCCTGTCACGGCGGAGGTCGCGGGTTCGAGTCCCGTCAGGGTCGCCAGAGACATACCGGCGCATTCGGTGTTCACCGGGTGCGCCGGTGGTCTTAGGGCCAGGTAGCTCAGTTGGTACGAGCGTCCGCCTGAAAAGCGGAAGGTCGTCGGTTCGATCCCGACTCTGGCCACAACACCGACGAACGCGTCGGAGGGAACCCCCTCCGGCGCGTTCGTCGTTTCGGGGAACGTCCTCCCCTCGTTATAGCGTGGACGCCATGCCATCGACTGCCGCCGAGGTCCCTGACGTGCCGGAAAAGTCCCGAACGGGACCTCGGTGGGGGATCGTCGCCGCCGTCAGCGGACTCGTCGGCATCCTGCTCGCGATCATCGTGCCGCTGCTGCCGGTCACGCAGACCACCTCCACCGTCAGCTGGCCCGAGGCGGGCACCCTCGAGCCGGTCACCGCGCCGCTCGTCGCGTACTACCCGCTCGACCTCACCGTCGAGGTGCCGTGCACGGCCGTCGGGCAGTTGCCCGACGGCCGCGAGGACGGCGTGCTGGTCTCGACCGCGCCCCGCGAGGCGGGGGAGAACGCGGCGGCCCGCGCGCTCATGGTGTCCGTGGCCGGCCCCGACGTGGAGGTCCGCAGCCGCAACGCGCTCGTCGCCTCCGCGCCCACCGACGCGGTCGCCGCGCCCGGCGCGTGCTCCACGATCCGCGTCACGGCCGACTCCGGCTCGATCGGCGCCGAGTTCGTCGGCCTGGAGATCGACGGGCAGGGCGTCGGGGGCCGGATCGACGCGGACCTCCGTCCACAGGTGGTCGGGGTGTTCACCGACCTGGAGGGCGCGGCACCGGAGGGCATGGCCGTCGACATCACGGTCGACTCGCGCTACACCACGCAGGCGACCGCCATCAAGCAGATCGCGATCGTCGTGGGCATCCTCGCGATCCTCGTGGCACTCGTCGCGTTGCACCGGCTCGACCTGCGGGACGGGCGGACCGCGCGACGCATCCTCCCACCGGGCTGGTGGAAACCGCGTCCGCTGGACCTGCTGGTCGTGGCGACGCTCCTGGTGTGGCACGTCATCGGGGCCAACACCGCCGACGACGGCTACATCCTCACCGAGGCGCGCGCTGCCGTCTCCAGCGGCTACATGCCCGAGGTGTTCCGCTACTACGGGGCCCCGTACGCGCCGTTCGGCATGCCGTACTACCTCTACACAGCGATGAGCGCCATCTCGCTGGGCAGCGTCTGGCTCCGACTGCCCGCGCTGCTGCTCGGCATCGCCTCGTGGATCCTGCTGTCCCGGGAGGTCATCCCGAGGCTCGGCATCGCCGCCCGCCGCGCCGCGGCCGTGCGGTGGAGCACCGCCGCGGTCTTCCTCGCGTTCTGGCTCACCTACAACAACGGCCTCCGGCCCGAACCGATCATCGCCTTCGGTGTCCTGGCCACCTGGGTCTCGCTCGAGCGGGCACTCGCGACGGGACGGCTGCTACCCGCGGCGACCGGGTTCATCATCGGTGGGCTCACCCTGTCCGCAGCGCCCACGGGAACGTTCTGCATCGCGGTCATCATCGCCGCGTCCAGGCCACTACTGCTGCTCGTCATCCGGCGCGCGAAGCGCGACGGCTGGGTACCGACCGTCGCGCCGCTGCTGGCCGCCGGACTGGGCGTGCTGCACCTGATCTTCCTCGACCAGCCGCTGGTCACCACGCTGCAGTCGTCGGCGCTGCTCGGGGATGTCGGCCCCTCGGGCAGCTGGTACGAGGAGGTGTGGCGCTACGAATGGCTGATGAACCCCACCCCGGACGGCTCGCTGGCCCGCCGTTTCGGTGTACTCGCCATGCTCCTGTCCCTCATCACCTGCGCGGCGATCCTGTTCCGTAAGGGCCGGATCCCCGGGGTGTCCGTGGGCCCCGCCCGCCGCATCGTGGGATTGGCGGCCATCTCGATCGCGTTCATGGCGCTCAACCCCACCAAGTGGACCCACCACTTCGGCGCCTTCGCCACCATCGGCGCGGCGCTGGCGGCACTGGTGACCATGGCGGTCCTCCCGGCGGCGACCAGGTCACTGCGCAACCGCATGCTCTTCCTCGCCGGTGTCCTGTTCGTGCTGGCGCTGAGTTTCACCTCCACCAACGGCTGGTGGTACATCTCCATCTACGGCATCCCGTGGGGCGGCACCCAGCCGACCATCGCCGGGATCACCCTGTACTCCGTGTTCCTCGGGCTGATGCTCGTGGCACTCCTCGCCGCCCTGGTCCTGCACTACCGGGAGCCGTTCATGACGCGCACCGGGCAGGAGCGGGACGGTGGCGACCGCGGACCCCTGCTCCGGTTCGCCCGTGAGGTCTCCCACGCCCCACTCGGGCTGGCCGCGGCCCTCGTCGTCGTCGTCATCGTCGCCTCCATGGCCGCAGCGGTCCGCAACCAGTACCCCGCGTACTCGGTGGGTCTGCAGAACCTCCGCGCGCTCTCCGGCGAGCCGTGCGGCATCGCCGATGTCGTGCTCGCCGAGCCCGACGCCAACGCCGGCCTGCTCGCCCCCGTCGGCGAGCCCCGGGACCAACTCGAGGCCGGCGGCGAGGCGGTCGTGTTCGACCCCGACGGGATCCCGACCGACCTCACCGCCACGCAGGCGGCCGATACCGATACCCCCGGCACCGGCGAGGGCTCCGACACCACGTCGACCACCGCCGGCACCGAGGGCGGCGTGCGCATCGGGGAGGGCATCAACGGCAGCCACGCAGTCCTGCCGTTCGGACTCGACCCCGCCCGCGTGCCGGTCCTCGGCAGCCACCAGTCGGGTGCGCAGTTCAACGCGGAGACGACCACCAACTGGTACCGGCTCCCCGAGGGGGAGGGGGAGAACGGCCAGAAGAGGGAGGACCCGCTCGTCACGATCGGCGTGGCCGGGTCCTTCGCTCCCGACGCGGTGCTCGTCGAGTATTCCACCGGCGGCGGGGAGTTCGAGGTGGCGGGCTCGGTCCTGCCGATCGACATCGGGCCGGCTCCGTCCTGGCGCAACCTGCGCGTACCGACGGACACCCTGCCCGCCGACGCCTCGGCCATCCGGTTGGTCGTGCGCGACCTCGACCCGGACCCGTCGCGGTGGATCGCGTTCACCCCGCCGCGCATGCCGGAGCTGGTCACCATGCAGCAACTGGTCGGCGACTCGAGGCCGGTGCTGCCGGACTGGGCGGTCGCGTTCCACACCCCGTGCCTGCGCCCGTTCGACGAGTACGCCGGCGTCCACGAACTGCCCGAATACCGCGTCCTGCCCGATCGGGGACTGGCCGTGAGCTCCACCAACACGTGGCAGGCGTGGGACGGCGGTGGCCCCATCGGGTTCATCGAGTTGCTGCTCGAGGGCGAGACGGTGCCGACCTACCTCGAACACGACTGGGACCGCGACTGGGGATCGCTCGTGCGGTACACCCCGCTCGTGCCCGAGGCGCGCGAGGCGACCGTCACCCACGACCAGGCCGTACGGTCGGGACTGTGGAACGGTGGGCCGCTCGCGCGGTGACCGGCTAGCATCGGCCCCGGAGCTATTACAAGGACTTCCAAGTAATGGCGCACAGGCACCTGACGACGACAGACTGGAGACACGCATGTCCGTGACGGAGAAGCAGTTCGAGAACATCCTGGTCGAGCAGACCGACCGGGTCGCGACCATCACGCTCAACCGCCCCAAGGCGCTCAACGCGCTGTCCAGCGGCATGGAGAAGGAGGTCGTCGAGGCCGTCGAGGCGTTGGACGGCGATCCCGGGGTCGGGTGCATCGTCATCACCGGGTCGGAGAAGGCCTTCGCGGCCGGCGCCGACATCAAGGAGATGAAGGACAAGAACTACCCGGGCATCTACCTCGAGCGGTTCTTCCACGACTGGAAGCGCCTCACCGCCGCGCGCACGCCGATCATCGCCGCCGTGTCCGGTTTCGCCCTGGGCGGCGGCTGCGAGCTGGCGATGATGTGCGACATGATCATCGCCGGCGACAACGCCAAGTTCGGCCAGCCCGAGATCACCCTCGGCGTCATCCCCGGCATGGGCGGTTCGCAGCGCCTCACCCGTGCGGTGGGCAAGGCCAAGGCCATGGACCTGTGCCTGACCGGCCGCCAGATGGACGCCGACGAGGCCGAGCGCTCCGGCCTGGTCGCGCGCGTCGTCCCGGCGGCCGAGCTGCTCGACGAGACCATGAAGGTCGCCACCACGATCGCCTCCATGAGCAAGACCACGGCCATCGTCGCCAAGCAGGCGGTCAACCGTTCCTTCGAGACCACCCTCGAGGAGGGCCTGCTCGCCGAGCAGAACGCCTTCTACGCGCTGTTCGCCACGGAGGACCAGACGGAGGGCATGTCCGCGTTCGCGGAGAAGCGGAAGCCCGAGTGGCGTCGCTGAACGACGGACTGAGGCACGGGCACCTCGCCGGGGGCGGTGGCGGGACGCACGACGCGCACCGCGCCCCCGGTGAGCCCCTGCCCGTGCTCGTCCTCACCGGGTACCTGGGCGCGGGCAAGACCACCCTGCTCAACCACCTGCTGTCCGGCGCGCCGGGGCTGCGCATCGCCGCGATCGTCAACGACTTCGGCGAGATCGACGTGGACGCCACCGCCGTCGCCGGGCGGGTGGACTCCATGGTCTCGCTCGCCAACGGCTGCGTGTGCTGCGAGGTCGACGCCGGTGAGCTCGGCGAGACCCTCACCCGGCTCGCGGGTCCCGAGCTGGGCCTGGACCTCGCGGTCATCGAGGCCAGTGGCCTGGCCGAGCCGCCCGTCCTGTCGCGGATGGTCCACGACGTGCCGCGGGACGTGGCGCGCCACGCGGGGATGGTCCAGGTGGTCGACGCCGAAGGTCTCGACGACGCCCTGACGCGTCACCCGCGACTCGCGTCGCACCTGGCAGAGGCGGACCTCGTCGTCGTCAACAAATGCGACCTCGTCACCCGCGAGCGGTTCGGTGAACTACGCGCGACGATCCGCACCCACGCCCCGCGCGTGGCCGTGCTCCCGGCGGTGCGCGCCGCGGTCCCGGCCGGGTTGCTCCTGGACATGGCCCCCGACGGCTCCCCGACCGCCGCGCCCGCCGCGACGTCCGGCGGCACCCACCGGAACGGCGAGCACGGACACCACGAGCACGGACACGGCGAGCACGGACACCTGCATGACGGCTACACGGCTGTCACCGTGACGCCGGCCGGTCCCCTGCACCCGCGCCGCTTCCTCACCGCGGTCTCGGCGCCGCCGGCCGGCGCCTACCGCGCCAAGGGCACGTTGACCCTGGCAGGCGCGGACGGCCCCCGCCGCTACGAGGTGGCTCTGGTGGGCCGCCGGTTGGAGCTGCGCGCCGGGGGAGAGGGGCCGGAGGGTCTGGTGGTGATCGGCGTGGAGATGGACGACGACGAGGTGGTCCGCTTCCTCGACGAGGCCGTGCTGGACACCGGGGAGACGGTTGACGCCTCGGCCATGCTGGGCCTGCACCCGTACCTCGTCGGCGACCCGGACTCCAGCGACGTCGAGGAATGGATCTACGACGAACAGCGCGCGGCGCCCGTCACCGGGGTCGCCGCGATGTTGGCCGATCCCGAGGATCCGGAGGCATTCGATCCAGCTTTCACCCCCTGACCGCGGTGCGGGGACGAAGCTGCGGCCGGTACCCCCGACGACCTGACGCCTCTCTCATGTTCTGGTTCGGCGTCACCCCGACCACGTGCGTATAGTGGCGCTGACGACGCCGAAGTGTCGCACCGGCAGGGGGGCCAACCGCCCGCGGCGGGGGTGCTGCACGGACGAGGGAGGAGACCTCGTGGACGAGGACAACACCGGCCACGGCCCGAGCGGCGCCGGGGACGCCCAGCGACGCAAGCGTGACCTCGCCTCGGTGCGTAGCGCGATCGCGGCGCTGCGGGAGGCCACGGGGATCCCCGTGACGATCGGTGGTGTCGTCGGGGAGGGCCACACGTTGGTCCTGTCAGAGTCCCTCGGGATGCGGACCTCGGCGATGAAGGACCTCAAGGTCCATTACGGGGCCGGCGTGGGCGGTCGGGTCATGGCCACCGGCAAGCCGGTCGGCGTGGCGGACTACCCGCGGGCCGGGGTCATCACCCACGAGTACGACCTGCCGGTGCTCTCCGAGGGGCTGCGGTCGATGGCCGCCATCCCCGTCGTGGTGGG
Source organism: Dietzia sp. KRD202 (assembly GCF_017168155.1). NCBI lineage: Bacteria > Bacillati > Actinomycetota > Actinomycetes > Mycobacteriales > Dietziaceae > Dietzia > Dietzia sp. KRD202. The sequence goes on from NZ_JABFAN010000011.1 coordinate 325,376, forward strand.
CAAGGACGTACGCGCGGTGATCTACGCCGGTGTCCACTCCTCGGTCCGGTTCGGCGAGAAGGTCCTCAACCAGATGGCGGCCACCGCCCGCGCCCTGGAACAGGAGATCGCGGTCAACGACGCACTGGCGGCCCGCGGCGCCGCCCCGGTCGGGCCCGGCTCCGGCGAGGGCCGGTGGGACGACGTGCTGTCCAACGAGCGGATGCGCGAGACCCACGCCCGCCTGCGGATGCTCGCCTCACGCACCGAGGACCCGGACGTCCGCGTGGAGCTCGAACGCATCTGCGCCGAGATGGTCTCCCCGCCGCCCGAGATGCCCACCGCGCGGTTGTCCCGCCGCGAACTCGACGTGCTGGCCTGCGTCGCCCAGGGAAAGACCAACATCGAGACCGCCGCCGACATGGGCATCGGTGCCGAGACGGTGAAGAGCTACCTGCGGTCGGTGATGCGGAAACTCGACGCGCACACCCGGTTCGAGGCGGTCAACGCAGCGCGCCGCATGGGCGCGCTGCCCTGACCCGCCCCGCTCCGGCCGGTCGCGCTCCGGTCAGCCGCGCTCCGTCCGCTGAGCTCCGGTCAGCCGCGCTCCCCGCCGGGCACCCACAGGACGTCGCCCTCCGGGTTCGCGACCCGGCCCAGGACGAACAGCAGATCCGACAGCCGGTTGAGGTACTTCGCGGGCAGGACCGAGGTCGTCTCCGGATGGGCCTCGACGGCCGCCCATGCCGAACGCTCCGCCCGTCGGGTGACGGTGCGGGCGACGTGCAGGTACGCACCCCCCGGGGTCCCGCCCGGCAGGATGAACGACGTCAGGTCCGGCACCTCGGCGTTGAACTGGTCGATCCAGCTCTCGAGGCGATCGATATAGGCCTGCTCGATGCGCAGCGGCGGGTACTTGGGGTCCTCGACCTCCGGCGTCGACAGGTCCGCGCCGGCGTCGAAGAGGTCGTTCTGCACGGTCCGCAGTACCGCGACGACACGGTCGTCCAGGCCTCCGAGCGTCACGGCCACGCCGATCGCCGCGTTGGCCTCGTCGCAGTCCGCGTACGCCACCAGTCGGGGATCGTTCTTGCTCACGCGCGAGAAATCGGAGAGGCCCGTGGACCCGTCGTCGCCGGTCCGGGTATAGATCTTGGTCAGGTGAACAGCCATGTCGGCCAACCTACGCTGCCGCGGGGCCGCGGCTGGAGCGGATCCCTCCCTCCTCTCGCCTAGGGTGGAACCGTGAGCGCTAATCCCACGTCCCGCGAGGAGAGCTTCCTCGTCCGCGGCGGTACCCGACTGTCCGGCGAGATCTCCGTATCAGGCGCCAAGAACAGCGTGCTCAAGCTGATGGCGGTGGCGCTCATGGCCGAGGGGCGGACGACGCTGACCAATTGCCCGACGATCTCCGACGTCCCCGCGATGGCCGATGTGCTGCGCCACCTCGGGTGCACGGTCGAGGTCTCCGGCGACACCGTCGTGATCGACACCCCGGCTGAGTTGGGGCACGTGGCCGATGACAAAGCGGCCCAGCGCCTGCGCGCATCGGTGTGCATCCTGGGACCACTGGTCGGCCGCCATCATCGCGCCGTGATCGCGATGCCCGGCGGAGACGCGATCGGAAGCCGTCCCCTCAACTGGCACCAGAACGGACTCAACCGGCTCGGCGCCCGCACCCGCATGGACCACGGCCGACTCGTCGCCGACGCGACCGAGCTCCGGGGCGCGAACTACGAGTTGAGCTTCCCGTCCGTCGGCGCGACCGAGACCTTCGTGACCGCGGCGGTCCTGGCGGAGGGCACCTCGGTTCTCAAGAACGCCGCGCGCGAGCCGGAGATCGTTGACATCTGCGACCTGCTCAACGAGATGGGGGCACAGATCAGCGGCGCGGGGACGAGCACGATCACCATCCGCGGCGTCGATGAGCTGACGCCGGTCAGTCACCGGGTGGTCGGGGACCGGATCGTCGCGGCCACCTGGGCCATGGGTGCGGTGATGACCCGGGGCGACGTCACCGTCACCGGCATCGACCCCATGTTCATCCATGTGGTGCTGGAGAACCTGCGCGCGGTGGGTGCCGACGTCGAGACCGGGCCCGACTGGATCCGGGTCGCCCAGGAGGGCCGGCCGCGGGCCCGGGACATCCGGACCCTGCCCTTCCCCGGTTTCCCCACCGACCTCCAGCCGATGGCGATCGCACTCGCCTCCGTGTCCGAGGGGGTGTCGGTGGTGACCGAGAACCTCTTCGAGGCACGGTTCCGGTTCGTCGAGGAGATGGTCCGCATGGGCGTGACCGCCGAGACCGACGGTCACCACGCCAAGATCGTCGGCCGCGAACGCCTGGACTCCGCGACGGTCTGGGCGAGCGACATCCGCGCCGGGGCCGGGCTCGTGTTGGCCGGCATGTGCGCGGACGACGTCACCGAGGTCTGCGAGGTCTTCCACATCGACCGGGGATACTCCGACTTCGTCGGGAACGTCCGGTCCCTCGGCGGCGAGATCGAGCGAGTGCCCACCCATCGTTGAGGTCGACGGGGCGGAGATCGGGCACGCAACGCCGAAACCGCCTCTGACCAGGCGATTAGTACTTTCGCCGCGGCCCGTGTAACTTTATCGGAGCCGCCAGGGAGCGGGCCGGAGCCGAGAGGCGAGGGCCTGGTTCGGGTGGTGGGAAAGTGCGGGTGTCCGGTTCTCCTGGTTTGACTGGGGCGGGCGGGTCACCTACGCTGGAGAAGTTGCCCCGAGCGGGTGGCGGATTGCAGTGACTACCCCGCGAGCTGGTTGTCTTCGGATGGCTGGTCAGTGGTGTGTGGGTGTTGTTTGAGAACTCAACAGTGTGTTTTGTTTGTGATAGTGCCAAATTTTTTGTTTGGTTGCGACCCTTTCACATCCCTGTCGTGGGGGTCGCGTTTTTGTTTGAACAGCCAGTTT
>NZ_JABFAN010000011.1:328388-333731 GCF_017168155.1 Dietzia sp. KRD202
GGTGTGTGGGTGTTGTTTGAGAACTCAACAGTGTGTTTTGTTTGTGATAGTGCCAAATTTTTTGTTTGGTTGCGACCCTTTCACATCCCTGTCGTGGGGGTCGCGTTTTTGTTTGAACAGCCAGTTTTTGGTTTGTTTTTGCTTGGATTGTGCTTTTCGTAGTGCTGAGAAGCTTTTATGGAGAGTTTGATCCTGGCTCAGGACGAACGCTGGCGGCGTGCTTAACACATGCAAGTCGAACGGTAAGGCCCCTTCGGGGGTACACGAGTGGCGAACGGGTGAGTAACACGTGGGTAATCTGCCCTGCACTTCGGGATAAGCCTGGGAAACTGGGTCTAATACCGGATATGAACTCCTGCCGCATGGTGGGGGTTGGAAAGTTTTTCGGTGCAGGATGAGCCCGCGGCCTATCAGCTTGTTGGTGGGGTAATGGCCTACCAAGGCGACGACGGGTAGCCGGCCTGAGAGGGTGATCGGCCACACTGGGACTGAGACACGGCCCAGACTCCTACGGGAGGCAGCAGTGGGGAATATTGCACAATGGGCGAAAGCCTGATGCAGCGACGCCGCGTGGGGGATGACGGTCTTCGGATTGTAAACCCCTTTCAGTAGGGACGAAGCGCAAGTGACGGTACCTGCAGAAGAAGCACCGGCTAACTACGTGCCAGCAGCCGCGGTAATACGTAGGGTGCGAGCGTTGTCCGGAATTACTGGGCGTAAAGAGCTCGTAGGCGGTTTGTCACGTCGTCTGTGAAATCCCTCGGCTTAACCGGGGGCGTGCAGGCGATACGGGCAGACTTGAGTACTACAGGGGAGACTGGAATTCCTGGTGTAGCGGTGAAATGCGCAGATATCAGGAGGAACACCGGTGGCGAAGGCGGGTCTCTGGGTAGTAACTGACGCTGAGGAGCGAAAGCATGGGTAGCGAACAGGATTAGATACCCTGGTAGTCCATGCCGTAAACGGTGGGCGCTAGGTGTGGGGTCCTTCCACGGACTCCGTGCCGTAGCTAACGCATTAAGCGCCCCGCCTGGGGAGTACGGCCGCAAGGCTAAAACTCAAAGGAATTGACGGGGGCCCGCACAAGCGGCGGAGCATGTGGATTAATTCGATGCAACGCGAAGAACCTTACCTAGGCTTGACATATACAGGACGACGGCAGAGATGTCGTTTCCCTTGTGGCTTGTATACAGGTGGTGCATGGTTGTCGTCAGCTCGTGTCGTGAGATGTTGGGTTAAGTCCCGCAACGAGCGCAACCCCTGTCTCATGTTGCCAGCACGTAATGGTGGGGACTCGTGAGAGACTGCCGGGGTCAACTCGGAGGAAGGTGGGGATGACGTCAAATCATCATGCCCCTTATGTCTAGGGCTTCACACATGCTACAATGGCTAGTACAGAGGGCTGCGATACCGCGAGGTGGAGCGAATCCCTTAAAGCTGGTCTCAGTTCGGATTGGGGTCTGCAACTCGACCCCATGAAGTCGGAGTCGCTAGTAATCGCAGATCAGCAACGCTGCGGTGAATACGTTCCCGGGCCTTGTACACACCGCCCGTCACGTCATGAAAGTCGGTAACACCCGAAGCCGGTGGCCTAACCCTTGTGGAGGGAGCCGTCGAAGGTGGGATCGGCGATTGGGACGAAGTCGTAACAAGGTAGCCGTACCGGAAGGTGCGGCTGGATCACCTCCTTTCTAAGGAGCACTCACCACGCTTTGGTGTGGTCAGAGTTTGCGCAGGGTTCGCGTCCGAATGTGGCGCGCTCTGTGGCTCATTGGGTGGAACACTATCGCGTAGGACTCGCCTTGATCTTCGGGCGTCGGCTCAGGGCCGGCGTTCCGGGGGGAGCGTGGTCCGGACGAAACACACTGTTGGGTGTCTGAAACAACACCATCGAGCCTTCGGGTTTGGTTGTTTCTGATGGCACTGATTCCCGAGACATCTGATGCGACCTACGGGTCCTGGGTGTGGGTGGGGTTGGTGTGTGTTGTTTGAGAACTGCACAGTGGACGCGAGCATCTTTAATTGTTTGTGAATGTAAGTGTGTAAGAGCACACGGTGGATGCCTTGGCACCAAGAGCCGATGAAGGACGTAGTAGGCTGCGATAAGCCTCGGGGAGCTGCCAAACGAGCTGTGATCCGAGGGTGTCCGAATGGGGAAACCCAGCACGCGTGATGGCGTGTTACCCGCATCTGAATACATAGGGTGTGTGGAGGGAACGCGGGGAAGTGAAACATCTCAGTACCCGCAGGAAGAGAAAACAATAGTGATTCCGTCAGTAGCGGCGAGCGAACGCGGATCAGGCTAAACCGCATGCGTGTGATACCCGGCAGGGGTTGCGTGTGTGGTGTTGTGGGGCATGATGTCCCGGTTCTGCCGGACCGGGCGCTGATTGATCGCGGGTTAGGGGAACGACTTGGAAGGGTCGGCCGGAGAGGGTGAGAGTCCCGTACCTGAAAACCTTGCGGCGGGGCGATTTGTGTTCCCAAGTAGCAGCGGGCCCGTGAAATCTGCTGTGAATCTGCCGGGACCACCCGGTAAGCCTAAATACTTCTTGGTGACCGATAGCGGATTAGTACCGTGAGGGAATGGTGAAAAGTACCCCGGGAGGGGAGTGAAATAGTACCTGAAACCGTGTGCTTACAATCCGTCAGAGGCTTGAGGGCTGATGGCGTGCCTTTTGAAGAATGAGCCTGCGAGTTAGTGGTATGTCGCGAGGTTAACCCGTGTGGGGAAGCCGTAGCGAAAGCGAGTCCTAATAGGGCGTTTGAGTGGCATGCTCTAGACCCGAAGCGGAGTGATCTACCCATGGCCAGTGTGAAGCGACGGTAAGACGTCGTGGAGGCGCGAACCCACTTAGGTTGAAAACTGAGGGGATGAGTTGTGGGTAGGGGTGAAAGGCCAATCAAACTCCGTGATAGCTGGTTCTCCCCGAAATGCATTTAGGTGCAGCGTCGCATGTTTCACCTCGGAGGTAGAGCTACTGGATGGCCGATGGGCCCTACAAGGTTACTGACGTCAGCCAAACTCCGAATGCCGAGGTGTGAGAGTGCGGCAGTGAGACTGTGGGGGATAAGCTTCATAGTCGAGAGGGAAACAGCCCAGATCGCCGGCTAAGGCCCCTAAGCGTGTACTAAGTGGAAAAGGATGTGGGATCGCTGAGACAGCCAGGAGGTTGGCTTAGAAGCAGCCACCCTTGAAAGAGTGCGTAATAGCTCACTGGTCAAGTGGTCCTGCGCCGACAATTTAGCGGGGCTCAAGTACACCGCCGAAGCCGCGGCATTCATACAATAACCTCCTCCGGGCAGGTGTATGGATGGGTAGGGGAGCGTCGTGTGGCCATAGAAGCGCCGGAGTGATCCAGGCGTGGAGGCCACACGAGTGAGAATGCAGGCATGAGTAGCGAATGACGAGTGAGAAACTCGTCCGCCGAATGATCAAGGGTTCCTGGGTCAAGCTAATCTGCCCAGGGTGAGTCGGGACCTAAGGCGAGGCCGACAGGCGTAGTCGATGGACAACGGGTTGATATTCCCGTACCCGTGTGTGCGCGCCCATGGTGAATCAGTGATACTAACCGCCCTGAATGTCCTAGAGCATCCTTCGGGATGACGTGGACCGGATGCGCGGGACCTGAACTGGTAGTAGCCAAGCGATGGGGTGACGCAGGAAGGTAGCTGGGCCAGTCAGTGGTTGTACTGGTGTAAGAGTGTAGGCCGTGACATAGGCAAATCCGTGTCACATCAAGGCTGAGACTTGATGCATACCCGTTGTGGGGAATTCAGTGATCCTATGCTGCCGAGAAAAGCCTCTAGTGAGTTCATACACGGCCCGTACCCCAAACCGACACAGGTGATCAGGTAGAGAATACCAAGGCGATCGAGAGAACTGTGGTTAAGGAACTCGGCAAAATGCCCCCGTAACTTCGGGAGAAGGGGGACCACGCCCGGTGACGATCCTTGCGATCTGAGCTGGGGGTGGTCGCAGAGACCAGAGAGAAGCGACTGTTTACTAAAAACACAGGTCCGTGCGAAGACGTAAGTCGATGTATACGGACTGACGCCTGCCCGGTGCTGGAAGGTTAAGAGGACCGGTTAGCCGCAAGGCGAAGCTGAGAATTTAAGCCCCAGTAAACGGCGGTGGTAACTATAACCATCCTAAGGTAGCGAAATTCCTTGTCGGGTAAGTTCCGACCTGCACGAATGGCGTAACGACTTCTCTGCTGTCTCGACCACAGACTCGGCGAAATTGCACTACGAGTAAAGATGCTCGTTACGCGCGGCAGGACGAAAAGACCCCGGGACCTTTACTATAGCTTGGTATTGGCGTTCGATTCGGTTTGTGTAGGATAGGTGGGAGACTGTGAAGCATGCACGCCAGTGTGTGTGGAGTCGTTGTTGAAATACCACTCTGATCGTATTGGACGTCTAACCTCGGCCCATGATCTGGGTTAGGGACAGTGCCTGGTGGGTAGTTTAACTGGGGCGGTTGCCTCCTAAAGAGTAACGGAGGCGCCCAAAGGTTCCCTCAGCCTGGATGGCAATCAGGTGTTGAGTGCAAGTGCACAAGGGAGCTTGACTGTGAGACTGACACGTCGAGCAGGGACGAAAGTCGGGACTAGTGATCCGGCACCGGCAAGTGGAAGCGGTGTCGCTCAACGGATAAAAGGTACCCCGGGGATAACAGGCTGATCTTCCCCAAGAGTCCATATCGACGGGATGGTTTGGCACCTCGATGTCGGCTCGTCGCATCCTGGGGCTGGAGTAGGTCCCAAGGGTTGGGCTGTTCGCCCATTAAAGCGGCACGCGAGCTGGGTTTAGAACGTCGTGAGACAGTTCGGTCTCTATCCGCCGCGCGCGTAAGAAACTTGAGGAAGGCTGTCCCTAGTACGAGAGGACCGGGACGGACGAACCTCTGGTGTGCCAGTTGTTCCACCAGGAGCATCGCTGGTTAGCTACGTTCGGAAGGGATAACCGCTGAAAGCATCTAAGCGGGAAGCCTGTTCCAAGATGAGGTTTCTCACCACCTTGGCGTGGTTAAGGCCCCCCACAGACCATGGGGTTGATAGGCCGGAACTGGAAGCGCAGCAATGCGTGCAGGTGACCGGTACTAATCGGCCGAGGGCTTACACACAAACAGCCCATAAAGTTTGAACGCGTCCACTGTGCAGTATCTGAAACAACACACCCACGCAAAAACACGTGGGCCTTGTTTCACAGAGTTACGGCGGCCATAGCGGCAGGGAAACGCCCGGTCCCATTCCGAACCCGGAAGCTAAGCCTGCCAGCGCCGATGGTACTGCACTCGTGAGGGTGTGGGAGAGTAGGTCACCGCCGAACACAACTTCA
>NZ_JABFAN010000103.1:0-2696 GCF_017168155.1 Dietzia sp. KRD202
GCCCATCGTTCTCCAATCCGCCTCCAACTTGCTTCAGGATCGGTACGGCTTCTTCTTTTCTACTGTGCAGGTGGAGACCGACTGTCCCGATGAGTCTGCGGCAGCAGCGATCGACATCACACGTGCGGCGGGTACGAGGAGGGGGCAGGAGTAAGGACCTTGATCCTGCTTGCGTTGATCGCGGTTTAGTCACCCGGGACGATTGCGGGGTGGCTCCGGCCGGCCCGCGTTCGAACCAAAAATCACGCCGGGGTAACGGTCGGGCGATGCCGTAGATGAATAACAAATGGCGTATGAACTGCTGATTTCTGGATTCTCAGGAAACTCTCCGTGACAGGACGATATGCAACTGTTACCTTTTCGGGAGTCTCCAGTGGTCGTCGGTATGAAGCTGCGACCATCGCTTAAGTTGAAGGAATCAATCATGTCGAGCTCCTCCAAGAGCGTTCCGTTCGCCGATCTCATGGACTCGCTTGGTGTGGGCCACCGCATCTCTGCTGGTGGGCGTCATCGCGCCAACCGATCCAGGGGAGTGGGCCGGATCGCCGCCACCACGCTGGCTGGCGCCGCAATCGCCGGTGGCGCGGCGCTTAGTGTCGCCCCTGCGGCCGCTGCCCAATCGTCTGATCCCGAGCACGTCGGACAGATGGTCGAAGAGGCTGCCGCCCGCTATGGCATCGGAGCTGACGCGGTCCGCCAGTATGCAAGTCAGGCCCCCGGGCTGAGCCAGGCGCTCGGATTCGATACTGCTCAGTCGTCGTCTTCGGCGTTTTCGGTCGCCAGCCAAGCTCACAGGCCGACTGATGGAACGATCACCTCTGGCTTCGGCTCGCGGTGGGGCGCTAACCACAATGGCACCGACATCGCTGCGCCGATCGGCACACCCTTGTATGCAGCCAAGTCCGGCACGGTCGTGGCCTCCGGCCCCGCTTCCGGTTATGGGTTATGGATTCGCATCAAGACCGATGACGGCTATCTCTTGGAGTATGGCCACAACAATGCCAACTACGTCACCGAAGGCCAGCAGGTCACCGCCGGCCAGGTGATCGGTGAAGTCGGTAACCGTGGCTACTCGACTGGTCCGCATGTGCACTTCGGCGTACAGAATCCCGCCGGCCAGTGGATCGACTCGGTGTCATGGTTGGCCGCGAACGGCGTCGTCATCTGAGGACGTAGACAACGACCTGCTGCTCGACACTTCCGATCCAGGCCCGGATGCCACAATTCGGCACGCAACACGCTGATCTCGCCGGATCGGAACCATCCCTGCCGACAGTGGCGGGAGGCGGGCACGATTAATGATCGCCGGAGCTGGTGCCGACAGGAGGGCCCCGATGCCGACCGTCTTGCCATCACGCCTACCGTGAACGGCGTGCAGAGGGTCTTTCGCGTGATGACGCCGGGGTGGTTGATTTCCTTCATCGCCGTCGCACTGTTCGTCTATACGTGCTTCACACTGTTGGCGCCATGGCAGTTAGGCAAGAACGAGGATTTGAAGACGCGCAATTCCCAACTTCTTCACAGCGTCGAAGCCGATCCAGTGCCGTTGACGGAATTGACGGCGCGGGACGCGCCGTTGGACGAATCCGAGTGGCATCGGGTCACAGTAACCGGTCGCTATCTGCCCGAAGACGAAGTGCTCTTGCGGCAGCAAGCTGTCGACGGGGAACAGGTTTACCAAGTTCTCACCGCATTTCGGACCGAGGGCGGCGATGATCTGCTTATTAATCGTGGATGGGTTCGCGTTGGCGAGAACAACACGGTGCCGACCTACCCGGCCGCGGTAGCCGATCCAGTGACCATCACCGCCAGGCTCAGAATGCCCACCGACACCCCGGCCGAACCGATAGTTCTGCACGATCGTCACATGGTGCGCTCCATTGAAACCTCGACGATCGGTCGGGTTCTGGATCTCGATCTTGCTGGCTATCATCTCCAGCTCCCCGGAGGTCAACCAGGATCACTCGAGCCAACTCCGATACCGGAAGTCGAGGCGGGTTCGTACCTGTCCTATGGGCTTCAATGGCTTGCATTCGGAGTTCTAGCGCCAATTGGGCTTGGCTACTTTCTGTGGAGTGAAATCCGGGAGCGGCGCCGCCAACGTAGCCAGGGCAACGACGAGCAAGGCAGCCTAGGCGACGGTGCTGTGGGACCTGGTGACAGGGATATCGATCCTGATGTCGTATCCGGTCATATTGCTGAGGTGGATGCGGCCACGGAGGCAGTGGCCCATGACCGCCTCGTAACGATGACCGTTCGTGATCGCTACGGCACCAGATTTGAGGCTGAACGCCGACGGCGTCTACGTCCGAGAAATAGGCTCGATTACTGAGTCCAATCCTCGAGCTGGCTCTCGCCCTTACCTCGCGGGAGCTCATCAATTTCTCGCCCTCGGCGCCCTGCCCGACATGCTCACGTTGAGCGCCTGCAGCCGGCCCGGCCGACGACGGGTCCGCTCCCGATATCGGCGCGCACTCATGGCCGGGGATCTCAGCCCCGCCGACGGCGGCTAGCAATCCACCCCACCAGCATCGCGAATACTGCGGTGACCGTGATGATGAGTTCAGGAATTGAACGTAATCGGGTGGCAAGTGTGAACTCGGTATTGAGCGGGACCTGTGCGACGAGGGCATCGGCAGTGAACATTTCGGTCTGCTCGAGGACATCGCCATTCGCCGCGATAATCGCGCTGACAC
>NZ_JABFAN010000104.1:0-7978 GCF_017168155.1 Dietzia sp. KRD202
GGTCGCCTCGAGCACCTGCGCGGAATCGCCCTGGGCTTCCGAAACCTCAACCACTACATCTTGCGGTCACTGATCCACTCCGGTCAGCTTCAGGACCGGATCAATGCACTCTGATTCCGGAAGGGCCCTTTTAAGGATGTCGTGCAAGAGACAAAGCACGATGGAGTTCACCTCTTGGCTTGTGGCCCCTTGCCGCCTAACCCCTCTGAACTGCTTGCGTCGGAAACGGCGAGAAGGCTGTTCTTCGAACTGCGCGGACAGTATGACTATGTCGTCATTGACTCCCCGCCACTTCTTCCGGTGACCGATGGCGCGCTCTTGGCCCGGATCACTGACGGGGCATTCCTGGTTGTCCGCTCGAATCGAACAACAGTTGATCAGGTAGCTCAATCTGTGGATAATCTGCGACAGGCCGACGCAAGGATCCTGGGAACGATTACTGTCGCGAACAAACCGGTGAAGCGCCGAGCGCGCGGGTACGATGATTCCTACTATTACGAATCCTCGAAGGCCCCGTCGGCTCGCGAGAAGTCGTGAAGCCTCTTAAGAAATCGCCTAGCAAGTACTTCTCATAGTCTGGAAGAGAACCTTATGACTAGTAACCCGGTCGAGCCTGCGCGATCCGGGCCTTTCCGTGAAGCACAGTTCGTGGCTAAGTGGAGACGACTATCTCCGTGGCTGTTTGTCGATTCGTTGCTCTGGGCGTTAATGTATATCGCCGCGTTGTGGATCCGGTATGACTTCGAAAAGAGTCGAGTTTCAACTACGCTCGAAGGTCCGGCGTTCGCTTCAGTCGTTGTCGGCTCAGTTGTACTGTCAGGTCTAGTAGGCTTTGCGTTCGGAGTATACCGAGGGCGCTTTTTGCCAGGAAGCTTTGCTGAGGCTTGTTGCGTTGCGGCGGTCCTTCTCGGAACGTCGGTCGCTGCATTCCTCGTCATAGTTGCAACTCAGCCTGCCGGCACACTTCCCCGAGGGCTTCCGTTGGTTTCTGGTGCCTTTACCGTTATCGCGGCTCTTTCGTTACGGTCGTTTGTGAGGGGGAGGGAGTTCTTTGGTGCCGGGGTTCGATCAGATGCTGACCGAGTCATCGTCTTTGGTGCTGGGAGTGGGGGGCAGCAGCTGGTTAGGGAACTCAGGCGCTCGCCGCTGTCGACCTACAACCCGGTGGCTCTTCTAGACGATGATCCTGCGAAGAAGAACCTCGTTATTGAGAGCGTTCGTGTTCGCGGCACTAGAGACGACCTAGAGGTTGTCGCATCGCGGGAGAAGGTGGGCATCCTGATTATCGCGGTCCCTAGCCTTCCCCCAGAAGAGATTGTCGCAGTGAGAGACCGTGCAGAGGGGGCAGGACTGCACGTCCTAATTCTTCCTCCGCTGAGCGCATTGATGACCGGGCGCCGGGCAGCAGATGAGCTACGCCAAATTAATGTGAACGACCTTCTAGGGCGAAAGCCGGCACGACTTAATCAGACACAAATCGCCGAGTACATTCGTGGCAAGAGAATATTGGTCACCGGAGCGGGAGGGTCTATTGGGTCCGAGCTCTGCCGTCAGCTACTGCGATTCCGGCCTGCGGAGCTAATGATGTTGGACCGGGATGAGTCGGGCCTACATTCGACGCAGCTTTCAATACAAAAGCAATCGATGCTAGACGGCGACGACACGATTCTCGCCTCTATCCGAGACCTTAGTACGCTTAGGGAGATATTCGCGGATAGGCGTCCCGAGATTGTCTTTCACGCCGCGGCTTTGAAGCATATGCCGCTCTTGGAACATTACCCGTTGGAGGCGCTTAAGACCAACGTGCTAGGAACGCTAAACCTTCTCGACGTCTCCGAGAGCAGCGGTGTCGAAACATTTGTAAACGTATCGACAGACAAGGCCGCAAATCCGACTAACGTTTTGGGAAGGTCGAAGCGGGTCGCAGAGAGATTAACCGCTGGAAGGGGGAGGCGTGATGGTTCGAGTAAGTACGTGTCTGTGCGGTTTGGGAACGTTCTTGGGTCCCGAGGATCAGTCCTAACTGTTTTTGAAAAGCAGATTGCGGAAGGCGGTCCAGTAACGGTAACTGACCCTGATGTAACTAGGTTCTTCATGACAATTCCCGAGGCTTGCCAACTAATCTTGCAGGCCGCAGTTATTGGCCGTAGCGGCGAGACACTGGTACTCGACATGGGAGAGCCCGTAAGTATCCAGGAAGTAGCTCGGACTTTAATTGAGCAGTCCGGGAAGAATGTGGACATAATTTACACGGGGCTCAGGGAGAACGAGAAGGTTCACGAAGAACTTTTCGACTCGACTGAGCAGCCTGTAGTCGGGGACCGACATGAGGCTGTTTCGGAGGTTAGCGTTCCGCCGCTGGCGTGCGATCGTAAAGACGCTGAAAAGGTCACCCGTAACGACGACGCTAGCGCTTGGCTTGCCAGGCATGCTTATTAAGCGAGAAGCGCGACCGCTACGCTACTGGGAAAAGGATAGCGATATCGACTCAAGACGGGGTCAGTGCAATAGCTGTTCGGACACCGGGAAGCGCTCGGTGTTGCTGTATCGAGTATGCCGGGGTGTCTTCGAACGGAGCGCAAATCTCGCGAGGCAGGAAAAGAGGTAAGCCGTTGATGCTTGAGCGCCCTACTCACTCATTCAGTTTGATAATTTCGAAGTTTCAAAATGGGGTACATGGTCTCGTGGCCCCCGCGCCCCGCTCTACCTCCGAAACGGCGATCTGTTTGCTATGGCCTCAACGTTGAGCGCATTGGCGGCAAAGTTGCGAGCGGCGTTTAACCGTGGAGCGCGGGATGTGGTTCTCATAGCTTTCTCAAGTGCACTGGCTCAAATTTCGGTGCTAGTAACAGTCATAGTTGTCGGCCGGGTGAGCGGGGTAGAAGCCGTTGCGACTCTTAGTTTGTTATTGGCACTCTCGGGCCTGATTAGTGGTGTTTTCGATTTCGGATCGAACAACGCTTGGATTCGCGAGTCGGCTGCGGGTGCCTTATCGAACTCCCGTTTCGGAATCCTTAGCGGTCGAAAAATCATGCTGAGCGTGCTGCTCGGCGCCTCTCTTTCCCTAGTCTTATTGGTGGTGCCGAACACATTCTCGCTCTGGCTCCTGGGGCTAGGAGTAGTGGCCCAAGTAACCACTCAAACACTCTATGCAGGTTTGCGAGCGGCCTCGCGTAACGTGGAGCTCGCGCTCATCACTGTTTCTGAAAGGCTCCTTTTCCTCGCGCTTTTCGCTGCGCTTTTCGTCGGCTCTTGGGGAGACGGTTCGTCGGCGGTCTTGATTGCCCAATTCGGGTCCGCAATGGTGACCTTCGGGGCCGGGAGCTTCTTGTTGAAGGAAATGAGGCCTAGACCGAATTTAGGTCCAATAGCGGAGATTTGGAGAGGCAGCCTCCACTTCGGCTTGTCCTCGTGGGCGGTGACCGCCCAGTCACTTCACGTGCCGATAGTGACTGCAGCGGGAGGGTCACTTGTCGCTGGACAGTACGGTGCAGTAAACCGTTGGACCCAGCCTATGGCGCTTCTTACCCAGACGTTCTCGTTAGTGGTGGTCCCTTACGTGGCGCGCGAAGGTCATCTGGTCCGAGGTCTCAAGAAAATTGGTGTAGCAGCGCTGCTTCCATTGCTTAGCGCGATTGTTTGTTCAATAGTGTTTCTTTTTTCTGACGAAGTGGTCGTTCTTCTGATGGGACCTGACTTCAACGCAGCCGGTGATGTCTTGCGCGTCTTGGCGTTGGCGACCGGCATCTCAGCGTTGAGTCAGCCCATGTCTGCCCTCTTACAGGCGAGGGGCAGTGAGCGCGTCGTGTCCATCGTCTTTGTAGTTGGCGTGGGCAGCGGGCTCGCTTTAGCTTGGCCATTTGTCGCTCAATGGTCGGCTGTTGGTGGTGCGTTGGCGATCCTCGTGAGCCAAGTGGTCATGTTGGTAGGCCTTGTCCCGTCCTTTCGACGCGCCTGGCGGATAGATTGGGCGGACAAGTAACCACCAATTGGTAGCGAATCAAGTGTGCAGCGTTCGTGACGCGCCCGCGGGCGCCGCAAAGGAGAGCTCGTATGGCTAATGAAAAGGCGCCGACCAGGGTTCTTGTGGTGTATCACCACTTGCCGCATTACCGCTTCGGGGTATTTCGCGCCCTTGAATCGCAAGTAGGTTATGAGTTTGTGTTCGCAGCCGGTGACGCTCAGCCCGGCGAAAATATCGAAACGATTCCACTCGCGGCGCTAACTTCTGCGGTGCGACTCGAAAATCGTTGGGTGGGGCGTTTACTGTGGCAGAGAGGCTTGGTCAAGCTTATCGCTACCGGGGAATACGAGAAGGTCATCTTTCTAGGGAACTGGAGTTATCTTTCGACTTGGGTTGCGGCAGCTTTCGGACGAGTTATCGGGTGTGAGGTGTACTTCTGGACCATAGGTTGGCACCGACCTGATAGTGGTCCGCGTAGGGTACTGAGGGCGCTTTTTTACAGTCTCGCGAACCGTTTGCTGCTTTACGGCGAGCAAGCGCGACGTATTGGCCTTTCCTCGGGGTACCCTCCTTCGAAAATGGTCGTTATAGGCAACAGTAGTTCTGCGCTTCCGGCGATTATGTACCGTGAGTCGATAGAGGATCATGGGATCAATGCGGCCCGTGGGGCAGGCGCCAAAGGTCGTGTCGTGTTGGCGGTCGTCCGGCTTACGCGAGCGAAGAAATTAGAGTTGCTGATCGAAGCCGTTAGCCGCATTAGGGCCCAAGCACGGCCGACAATAATCTTTGTCGGCAGTGGCCCGCACGAAGCGCAATTGAGGTTGACTGCTTCAACGCTTAGCGTCAGGGCTGAGTTCCTAGGATCAATACATGACGAGGATCGGCTTGCCAAGATTTACGAAATCGCTCATTGCTGTGTCATTCCGGAGGCCGCTGGTTTGACGGTTCTCCAAAGTCTGCGGCATGGGGTCCCAGTGATTACTTGTGACGATCCCTATCGGCAGATGCCTGAGTATGAGGCGATCGCCGATGGAGTAAATGGTCGGCTGTATTCAGCGGACGACGTCGATGACCTTGCCCTAAAGATCGATGAGGTGTGTAGTTGTATGGAGAGGGATCGCAGAAGTGTGGGACGGGCTTGTACGGAATCGGTAACGGGCCTGTGGACGCCAGAAGGACAGGCTGAAGCAATTTTGTCAGCTATTTCCGAGAAGACGCGCTCATGATAAACAGCAGCGAACGCGAGGGCGATGCGCTGGATCTCCTAAGTGCGTTCTCGCTCTCGCTGCTCTGCTACTCGGGTATTCTGAAAGGCACCCCTCTTTTTTCGTGGTTACCGGTTGACCTAGCTGTGGTCGCCGCCGCGTTCTTGCTCTTATCGGTCCTTGTCAGAGCGGCGCGCCGAGAACTCCCCAGTTCAGCTGTTGTTCTGCCGGCGCTTGCGTTATGGGCGCTGTTTCTTCCCGGAGTGGTAATCGCTGTGGGTTCAGATCTTGGGCCTGACCGGTATCTTTTGCTTTTCACGGTTACCTTAGGTTGCTACGTCGCCGCCTCGCTGCTAATTACGTCCGTAAGGGCCGAATCTGTATGGATTTTTTCGCAAGTTGTGTTTGGCGCCACAGCGGCGCTTAGTCTTTTCGTGTTTCCGGCGGCTCAGTCCGCGGGTAACGTGGGCCGACTTGGCGTTGAGGGGTCGACTAGTATCTCAACTGCGTGGACATTGTGTGCGGCGCTGATAGTCACGGTCTACTACGGCTTGCGAAGCCGAGGACTCGTTCGACTCGCCTGGACAGGTATCGCTGCGACGCTACTAGCCTTAGTCATATTGGTGGGAAGCCGTGGGCCCATCGTCGCAGTGGTGTTTAGTTTAGTTTTCTTGCTCGCGGGGAGCCTTCGAAGAGTCGGTCTGGGCGCACTCGGGCTTTTTGGCGGAGTGATTGCTGCTCAGGTGTTACTGGTGAGGTCAGTTGGCGATACAGTGGCCATTGTCCGACTAATGGAGTTGCTGGCCGGTGATCCAGATGATGCGTCTCGGTCGTCTCTTTATGCGGTTGGTCTTGAGTCGCTTCTCGATTCGCCTCTCGGGCTTGGATGGGGCGGGTATGCCGGAATGTCGGGCGAGAAGGGCCTTTCGCGCGGCACCGGAGCTTATGTCCACAACATTCTGTTGGACGTAGCCGTAGATGGTGGTCTGATTGCCCTTGTGGGAATTTGCGCCTTCTTCGGGTGGCATCTACTCAAGGTGCTACGAATTCCGGATTCGGTGATGCTGTTACTTGGCGCCCTTTTTGTTTTCTGGGTGGTAGCTGCTCAGTTTTCGAGCGACGTCAATGGGGTGCGAATGCTGTGGGCGACAGCAGGCGTCATATCCGTTGCCAGCGCACGTAGGCGATCAAAACCGGTTCCTTCGGGTGGGCGACGCGTGCTTAGCCCTGGCCTCTGAGCGTTCGTTTGTGTCTGAACCTCCCTGGATCTGATGCTCCTATTGGTTGTCAAGCGGCTTTGAGCCAATCTCGGTAGGCATGTGCGAGGTCGTCGTCGCGGCGGAGTCCGCGTTCGAGGGTGGAGATCTTGGCAGGCCAGACGCCGAAGTGCCCGGCGGCGGTTGTGATGCTGATTCTTCGGGCTTGGCGCAGTGGTCGCAGGTCGTCAGTTCGGGGCACTTCGGGTGGGTTGGTGAGCAGTCGGTAGATCTCGCGGCAGATCGCTCGTTTGAGGCATCGCATGGCCTCTTTGGTGGACTTTCCCTCGATTCGCTTCTTGTGAACCGCCCCAGGTTTCCCGCCGCTCCCTATGTGGGTTGCAGCTCTCGGTTGAGAGCGGCGTAGTAGCTCTGCTCGAACTCGACGGGCGGGACGTAGCCCAGGCTCGAGTGGAGCCGGTCATTGTTGTACCACTCGACCCATGCGGCGGTCGCGTACTCGACGTCGGCGAGCGTCTTGTACGGCCCGTCGTGGAAGATCGACGAGCGGATGCATTCGGCCTTGTACAGTCCGTTGATCGTCTCCATGAGCGCGTTGTCGTAGGCGTCGCCGACGCTGCCGATCGACGGTTCAATCCCCTCGAGGGCGAGGCGTTCGGTGAACGCTACAGATGTATATTGACTGCCTGCGTCCGAGTGGCTGATCAGTGATTTCGGTTCGACCGGGTGCCCTTCGCGGTGCCGTTGCCACAGCGCCATCCGTAGCGGAGTCATCACCAGGTCCGTGGCCATGGTGGTCGCTGCATTCCAGGCAACGATGCGTTGGGCGAACACGTCGACGATGAACGCGACGTAGGTGAAGCCGGCCCACGTTCGGACGTAAGTGAAGTCAGCGACCCAGACCCGATCCGGGCGATCTGAGGTGAAGTCCCGGTCCAGCAGGTCCGGTGCCCGCACAGCGCCGGAATTCGGGGAGGTCGTGTACACCTTCTTGGCCCGGACTACCCCGGATAGTTCCAGTGTGCGCATCGCCCGGTCCACCGCGCCCGGACTCGCTGTGGCTAGCCCGGCCCGGCGCACCTCGGCGAGCATTTTGCGGCGCCCATACAGGCCCGCTGGCTGCATCTTCCGACGTCCCTGCGCATCGGGTTTCCACACCAGCTGCCGGACGACGTCCTCCACCTCGGCGTCGCTGACGACCCTGGCCGCTACCGCTCGCCGGGGTGAGATCCACATCCGGTAGGTGCGTGCGGCGACCTGGAGACCTGCTTTGCGCAGGCCCCGGCAGATCGACTCGACCGCATGCCCTGGCAGATAGGGCTTGTCGGTACCGCGGGTCCAGCGAGTTGGTGTGTTATCTCGCAACATCGTGGACACCGGATCTCGTCTCTTCGGTGACAGCCGATCTCACGACTTCGTGTGTCCTGTCTCATCACTTCGAGGACACACGATCTCATGACATCGTGGACACGCTGTCTCACCACATCGTGCACAGGATGGCAGATAGGGCTAGTGGGTACGCCTAGTCCGGCGATCCGGTACTTCGATTCCGGCGACTCGGTACTCCTTGGGGCGGGCGGGGTGGTCTGCTC
>NZ_JABFAN010000105.1:0-433 GCF_017168155.1 Dietzia sp. KRD202
GGCTACGAGTACCTGGACGGGCTGGTCGACCAGTCGGTGCGCGGATACGCCGAGGCGGCGGCCCGGCAGGCCGGTGAACGGCTGCGGCTGCAGCGCCGGCTGATGGACCTGATGCTCGCCGAGCACCACCGGGGCGACCCGTCCGACGCGCTCGCCGAACGCGCCGCCCGCATCGGCTGGCCCGTGCCCGGACGGGTCGCGGCCGGTGTGCTGCTGCGCCCGGCGCGCGAGGCCGTCGCGCCCGCCGTGGGGCAGGGGGTGCTGCTCGACATGGAGCACGAGCGGCCCCGCATGGTCGTGCCCGAACCCGACGCGGCCGGCCGCCGTGAACTGCTGGACCGGGCGCTCGCCGGCTGGTCCGGGGCGATCGGGCCGCCCGTGCAGGTCACCGAGGCGGCGAAGTCGCTGCGGTGGGCGGAGGCGGCGGTGCGGC
>NZ_JABFAN010000106.1:0-439 GCF_017168155.1 Dietzia sp. KRD202
CCGTAATAGCGGCCAAATTCGTCGGTCACGGCGGTGAGGAGGCTTCCTACGGGGGGCGAGAACCAGTAAAGTGTACCGCTCCTGTCGCCGAGCGGCAGCCATGAGCCTTATCTTGTACGACAGTGCCTAGATCTTGGGTGGTTGGCACTAATGTTTGTAAATTGTGCAGAGGATGGTTGTGAAACTTTTGATATTGGATGCCGGCCACTGCTTAAACTTGGCACTGGCTCGGGAAGCAAGCCGTCGCGCCGATACGGAGTTAGTCATTGAACAGGGTACAATCATTACCGCCTCTCGTCTTGAGGCGATAGCCCCCGACGCCGTGATTATTCCACCGTTGGCCCATCCACTGAATATGGCGCCAGCGGATGTGACGGCGCATGCCGATGCGGTAGATATTTGTCTGGATGCCTGCCAGGCGCAAGACGTAGCGTTGATA
>NZ_JABFAN010000107.1:0-1107 GCF_017168155.1 Dietzia sp. KRD202
CGATAAACGCCAGCAGGTCCTCGCGGGCATCGCCGAGGTGGTCAGCAACCTCGGGCAGTCTGCCTTCGGTGTAGTCCAAGAGCCGGTCGAACTGGGCATTGACAGCCTCGGCGGTGGGCTGGTCGTAGACGCTATGCAGCATCGCCTTCACGGCCGGCCACATCGACTTGGGGCACGCGGCCATGAGGTTTGCGGCGTAGTGGGTGCGACAGCGCTGCCAGGCGGCCCCGGGCAGGTTCGCCGCGATCGCCTCGATCAGCCCGGCGTGGGCATCGGAGGTCACCAGCCGGACTCCGCCCAGGCCACGGGCCACCAGGTCGGCGAAGAAGGTGTTCCACGAGGCCTTCGTCTCGCTGGTGGCGACTTGCATGCCCAGGACCTCGCGGTGGCCGTCACCGTTGACCCCGGTGGCCAGCAGCACCGAGGCTTTGACGACCTGCTTGTTCTCCCGGACCTTGATCGTCAGCGCATCGGCGGTGACGAACGTGAACGGTCCGGCCTCGTCCAGGCGCCGGTGCCGGAACGCCGCGACCTGCTCATCGAGGTCTTCGGCCATGCGGGAGACCTGGGACTTGGACAGCGAGTCGATGCCGAGAGTTTTGACCAGCTTGTCCATCCGGCGGGTGGAGACCCCGGCCAGGTAGCAGTCCGCCACGACGGTGATCAGCGCGGATTCGGCCCGCTTGCGACGCTCGAGCAGCCACTCGGGAAAGTAGGAGCCCGAGCGGAGCTTGGGGATGGCGACGTCGACGGTGCCGACCCGGGTATCCAGGGGCCGGTGGCGATAACCGTTGCGGTAGTTGGTGCGCTCTGACGAGCGGGCGTTCCACTCGGCGCCGCACACGGCGTCGGCGTCCGCGGACAGCAGGGCGTTGATCATGGTCTGCAGCAGCTCGCGCATCAGATCCGGTGACGCGTCGGTCAGGGCTTGGCTAAGCAGGCCTGCAGGGTCGACAATATGGGGTGCGGTCATCGTGATGACTCCGTTCGAGGATTCGGTAGAAGGTTGACTCGAAGGATCACACGGTGGCCGCTCTACATCCGTACACAACACGGAATCGCAGACGATCTCGGCCACCGAGTTACACCACTCTATGGGGCACTACT
>NZ_JABFAN010000108.1:0-379 GCF_017168155.1 Dietzia sp. KRD202
GTTCTCGACGCTGTTGAACACGATGAACACGTTGCTGCGCGGGTACGGCGTGATGTTGTCGCCGGAGCCGTGCATGCAGTTGCAGTCGAACCAGGTCGCCGAACCGGCCTCGCCGGTGACCAGCCGGATGCCGCCCGCCTCGCACAGCGCGGTGACGGCCTCGTTCGACGGCGTCCCCGCGTCCTGCATCTGCAGGGACTTCTTGTAGTTGTCCTTCGGGGTGGCGCCCGCGCAGCCCAGGAACGTCCTGTGCGAGCCGGGGATGATCATCAGGCTTCCGTTGGTGGCGTGGTTGCCGGTGAGCGCGATCGACACCGACACGGCGCGCATGCGGGGCAGGCCGTCCTCGGCGTGCCAGGTCTCGAAGTCGGAGTGCCAG
>NZ_JABFAN010000109.1:0-10590 GCF_017168155.1 Dietzia sp. KRD202
ACCCTGACCACCGACCCCGCCACCAGCTCGCCGACGGAGGTGAGCACCGATGACCTGATGCAACTACCCGCCTGACCACCCACGAAGGATCACCATTCAGTTACACCACTTCCAGGGGCTTGACCCCACCCGCCCACGACAGCACCACCGGAGACCCGCCCACCGGCAGCGCCAGCCGGCACTCCTGCACGCCCACCCACGAAATGGATCCCGCCGTAACCCGACAGCAGCAATCCTCACGCTCCGTGAATCAGCGGGGCTAGTCCCACCGTCCTGGCACGGATTGACCATGACGAGTTGGACGACTTGCTGCGCGGCTACGGGCATACTCCCTACTACGTTGAGGGTCACGATCCGGAACAGATGCACCAGGATTTCGCCCGAGCACTGGACACCTGTCTTGATGACATTCGGGAGATCCAGCACCGTGCCCGCGAAAGCGGAGAGACGGAAAGGCCCCGCTGGCCGATGATTGTGCTGCGTTCCCCCAAAGGATGGACCGGCCCGGCCGAAGTGGACGGGCAGGACGTGGAAGGGTCCTGGCGCTCCCACCAGGTTCCCTTCAGTGCGGCACGGGAAAACGATAGCCACCGGAAGATCCTGGAGGACTGGTTGCGCAGCTACCGCCCGGAGGAGCTCTTCGACGACTCCGGGGAACCGGTCGAAGAGGTCCGCATTCTGCACCCTCCCGGGGACAGACGGATGAGTGCCAACCCCCATGCCAATGGCGGCACTTTATTGCGGGACCTGCGGATACCCGATTTCCGCGACTATGCTGTCCCGGTAGAACAACCCGGGACCGGTCAGGTTGAGGCAACCCGAGTGCTCGGGCAGATGCTTCGGGACATTCTGGCTACAAATCTGCACAATTTTCGTGTCTTCGCCCCGGATGAAAACAACTCCAACCGCCTGACAGCGGTTTTGGAGGCCACGGACCGGGCCTGGAACGTCGGAACAGTCCCCGGGGATGATCATCTGGCCCGTGATGGGCGAGTCATGGAAATCCTGTCCGAGCACACCTGCCAGGGTTGGCTGGAAGGCTACCTGCTCACCGGTCGGCACGGGTTCTTCTCCTGCTATGAGGCCTTCATCCATATTGTGGACTCGATGTTTAACCAGCATGCCAAGTGGCTGGACACGACCAATGGCATCCCGTGGCGCAGGCCGATCGCCTCCTTGAACTATCTGGTGACCTCCCACGTCTGGCGGCAGGACCACAATGGTTTTTCCCATCAGGATCCCGGCTTCATCGACCATGTGCTCAACAAGAAACCCGAGGTCATCCGGGTATACCTACCACCGGACGCGAACACGCTGCTGTCGGTGGCCGACCACTGTCTGCGCAGCCGTCAGTATGTCAATGTCATCGTCGCCGGCAAACAGCCACAGCTGCAATACCTAGACATGGACGACGCCATCGTTCACTGCACCAAGGGCATCGGCATCTGGGACTGGGCCAGCACACACCCGGACACGGAACCGGATGTGGTGCTTGGTTGTGCCGGGGACGTTCCCACCATGGAGACCCTCGCCGCCGTGGACCTTTTGCGCTCCCACTTCCCGGATCTGTCCATCCGGGTGGTCAACGTCGTAGACCTCCTTCGGCTGCAACACGAGTCCGAAGGCCCGCACGGGCTGTCGGACACCGACTTCGACGCGCTGTTCACCACGGACAAGCCAGTGATCTTCGCCTACCACGGTTATCCGTGGTTGATCCACCGGCTCACCTACCGGCGGACCAACCACGGGAACTTCCATGTTCACGGCTTTAGAGAGGAAGGCACCACGACGACACCGTTCGATATGTGCGTACTCAACCGGATCGACCGGTTCCACCTGGCCATGGCGGTGATTGACAGAGTGCCGCGGCTCAAGGACGTCTCGGCCACCGTGCGCGAAAAATTCAAGAACGCCCTGATCGAACACCACCAGTACATCCGCACCCACGGCGAAGACATGCCGGAAATCAACAACTGGCAATGGACAGCTGTCCCCGGCCCCGGCCTTCGATGCGAGCAGGAAGCATGAGAGGAACCGCTCTAACATGGCACCGTCACATCCTCGGAAGACATCACCGCCCTTGTCGTCGAATCATCTCGCCACTTTGCCCTATGATGCGGTGCTGTTCGACATGGACGGGGTCGTTACCCGGACTACCAGCGTGCATGCGGCGGCCTGGAAGGAGCTCTTCGACTCCGTCCTGGCCGACTCCAGATCCGGAGTGGGAGCGGATACGCCACCGTTCGACGCAGACCGGGACTACCGGCTTTACGTGGACGGACGCAGCCGCGGAGACGGCATCCGCGCCTTCCTGACCTCCCGCGGCATCCAGCTTCCCACAGGCAGCCCGGAGGACGGACCGGATGCCTGGTCTGTCGCCGGACTGGGGGCCCGAAAAAATGACCTGTTCCTGACCGCATTAGCCCGTGACGGTGTCGATGTCTATCCCGGAACCGTGGCGCTGCTGGAACGCCTGCGCGGCGGCGGCATCCCCGTGGGCCTCGTCACAGCCAGCCGTAACGCGCAGGCTCTGTTGGAGGCCGCGGGCCTGGAGCCGGCATTTGATGTGATCGTTGACGGCCTGGTGGCCGCAGATCAAGGTTTGCCCGGCAAACCGGATCCGGCGATGTTCCTCGAGGCGGCACGTCGACTCGGCGTATCCCCGGAGCGTTCCGTGGTCATCGAGGATGCCGTGTCCGGGGTCAAGGCAGGACACGCCGGCGGTTTCGGACTGGTGGTAGGAATCGACCACGCCGGGTACCGGGAGCAACTGGACGCGGCGGGCGCCGACGTCGTCCTGGGTAGTGTCGGCCAGTTGGATCTGGGTGCATCGCGCACCGATCCCTGGCTGCTGGTCTACGAGGGATTCGACCCAGCCCACGAGGGGCATCGGGAGGCTCTGACCGCCCTGGGCAATGGTTACATGGCCACGCGCGGTGCGCGTCCGGAGCGCCGCGATGACGGGATCCACTATCCGGGGACCTACCTCTCGGGTGTCTACAACCGAACTACCGGCATCATCCACGGCCGCGAACTGGAAGAAGAGCACCTGGTCAACATCCCCAACTGGCTGCCGGTCGACGTCCGCATCGGCGACGGTCCCTGGTGGTCCACCGGAGAGATGGAGGTCTCCGAGGATCGCAGCGAACTTGACCTGCGCCGCGGTACGCTCACCCGCCGGGCCACCCTCACCGGCCCCGGGAACGCCCAGCTTATCGTGGTGCAGCGGCGGCTAGTCTCGATGGACAATCCCCACCTGGCGGCGCTTCAAACCACTGTGACGGCAAAAGGGTTCAGCGGTACGGTCGGCATCCGGGCCGGAATTGATGCGCAGGTCACCAACACCAACGTCCGTGACTACATCGGCAGCGGGCAGGCTCACCTGACGAACGCCGTCGTCACCGACATAGACGACCACACCGTCCTGAGTGAGGTGGAGACCAACCAGAGCCAGATTCGGATCGCCCTCGCGGTGCGCACAGAGTTCCCTGGCCAGGGAGTAACGGCCAGTGACGTTAACAATGGTGGCGGGAGATACCTACGGAACTGTGATGTTCAGCTGGTCGACGGAGAAACGGCCACGATGACCAAAACCGTGGCGGTAGTAACCTCCAGGGATGTAGCGATCGCCTCGCCGGGAAGAGCAGCACTCACCGAGCTCTCCCGAAATGAGGGCGACTTCGACATCCTGATCCAGAGCCATGAAGCAGCCTGGCGTCGCCTGTGGGATCGCTTCGGAGTCACCTTTGACGGAGACCGCCAGTCCCAGCTGATCCTCAACCTGCACGTGTTCCACCTGCTGCAGGCAATATCAGAACACACCGCCGAGCTGGATGCCGGGGTGCCAGCCCGGGGCCTGCACGGGGAAGGATACCGCGGGCACATCTTTTGGGATGAACTTTTCGTCCTGCCCGTTATCGGGCTGCGGCTCCCGCAGGTAAGTCAAACACTTCTGGAGTACCGGTGGCAACGGTTGGGCGCTGCCCGGGCCGCCGCCCGGGCGCAGGGTCTCAAGGGGGCACTGTTCCCGTGGCAGAGCGGCAGCGACGGGCGGGAGGAGACACCCCAGTGGCTTTACAATCCACGATCCGCCCGGTGGATGCCGGATAACTCCAGTCAACAGCGCCACGTCGGTCTCGCCATCGCCTACAACGCCTGGCAATACTTTCAGGCCACCGGTGACCGGGACTGGCTGGCCACCCGCGGAGCGGAACTGATCATCGAAATAACCAGGATGTTCGCCTCACTGGCCACCTACGACGACGCCACCGGAAGATATCACCTTACCGGGGTGATGGGGCCAGACGAATACCACGATGGCTATCCGGATCATCCTGGAGCGGGCCTGACCGATAATGCCTACACCAACATTCTTCTCTCCTGGGTCTGTGAGCGGGCGGCTGATGCTCTCCGGGAACTGGCCGGCCACCAAGAGCATGACCTCACCGACCGATTGCAGATCACCCCCGACGAGATCCAGCACTGGTCCCAGCTGGGCAGCGCACTGACCGTCGCCTTCCACGCCGACGGGGTCATCAGTCAGTTCGACGGGTATGAGGACCTGCTTGAATTGGACTGGCCGCGATACTGGGCGAAGTACGGCAATATCGGTCGGCTCGACCTGATCCTGGAAGCCGAAAACGACACCACCAATCGGTATAAACTGGCCAAACAGGCCGACGTACTGATGCTCATCTATCTGTTGGGACCAACCGGTGTCATCAACCAACTCGGCAGGCTCGGTTATTCTTTCTCCGAAACTGACCTGAAACGCACCGTAGAGTACTACGTGTCCCGCAGCTCAGAAGGATCCACACTCAGCCGGGTGGTCCATTCCTCGGTGCTCTCCCGCTTCAACGAGGACCGGGCCTGGGCCCTTTTCCGCGAAGCCCTGGTCGCGGACCTGGATGACACCCAGGAGGGAACCACCCGCGCAGGAATTCATCTGGGTGCGATGGCGGGCACGGTGGATATCCTAACCCGCTCTTTTGCCGGTCTCCAGACCGAAGCCAACGCCCTCACCTTCGATCCCCGACTGCCTACCCACCTGGAAAAAGTGGAATTTCAGATCCAGTACCGCGGGCACCTGATCGATGTTGCCCTGAGCATCGATAGTCTCCTGATCCGACTACACCCCAGTACTGCGCCACCCATCTACGTGGGGAGCGCGGGAACGTATGTGGAACTCGCCGGTGGGGAGTCAACGGACCTATTCGAGGCACGACGCGGCCTGCAGAACAAATCTACCCCGGACCTAACCAGGTGAGAAAACCCATGATGTCTACCAAGCAGGCCGAAGCCAGGAGCATGACCGGTTCCCTTCGGCGGAGAGCACAGCTGCCGAAGACCCACGCTGGCCGGGCACCACCGGGGAAGAACCGTCATGACGCAGATCCTCGGTATTTACCTAACTGGACTGGAACCGTACCGGGATACGACAACGAGCACAGTTGCCTGGGACCGAGGCACAGTGGGCTCCACGACATGGTCACAACTCGCTAGGCGGAAGGACGTTTCATGGACGTAGGAAAATACGACAAGGTCAGGGCCGGTACCGGCTTCATCGCGGCGTTGGATCAAAGCGGGGGCAGTACCCCGAAAGCGCTGAAACTTTATGGGATCAACGAGGACGCCTACTCCAGTGGGGAGGAGATGTTTGGTCTGGTGCATAAGATGCGCACGCGCATCATTACCAGCCCCAGTTTCGACGGTGACCGGATCCTCGGGGCGATTTTGTTCGAGGACACAATGGACCGCGACATCGGGGGAATGCCTACAGGGGATTATCTGTGGAAAGTCAAAGACATTGTGCCGTTCCTCAAGATTGACAAGGGCCTGGCGGAAGAAACCCACGGGGCTCAGGTCATGAAGCCCCTCCCTGATCTGGACAACCTGCTCGAGCGTGCGGTAAGCAAGCACATGTTCGGCACCAAAATGCGCTCGTTCATCAGGCTTCCCGGGGAGGGGGTGGACGCTGTCGTTGCGCAGCAGTTCGCGATCGCTCAGCAGATCCTCCGGTTCGGGCTGGTACCCATTGTCGAGCCTGAGGTCGACATCCACAGCCCCCGGAAGATCGAGGTAGAAGACCAGCTCCGGGTGACCCTGCGCAAAGAGCTCGACCAGCTGAAGGAGGACCAGGCGGTCATCCTCAAACTGACGCTTCCCGAAACTGATGACTTCTACCGCGAGCTCGTGGAACATCGGCGGGTGATCCGGGTGCTGGCACTATCAGGCGGCTACTCCCGCGCGGAAGCTAACGCTCGCCTGGCACGCAACCCCGGAATAATCGCCAGTTTCTCCCGCGCCCTGACCGAAGGGCTCACCGTCACCCAGGACGACCGCGAATTCGACGCTGTCCTGGATGAAACAATCGGCACTATCGCGGAAGCCTCACGCACCTGACTACGCCTTCCGAGAAGGCGCGGTGCGCCTGATCAACTGCTTATACAGCGGTGCCCGACCCGGACATGAGCGATCTGGGTCGGGCACCGCCGTGGGTGTCTCCTGCTGGAATCAGCCGTTGGGCAGAGGTGAGAAAAAGTCCGCGCGCACCCCCAGGGCACGGTCGGTGCGCTGGATGGACTCATCACCGTCTTCCACGGTGCCAGCCAGGGCACGGATTGCGTCGATGTTCTCGGGGACGACGATGGCCTGGTTGTCGACCGTGTACGTCCAGAACAACTCATTGCCCTGCACGGTCAGGATATCTTCCCAGATGGCGACCTCATACATATCGCCCCGTGGCCGGCCTAGATCTCGCATCAATTCGACGGTGCTGTTGACCGCCACGATTCCATCGGAGCGCCGCACGAAAGCGATCCGCGGCATCGCCTTCAACGCTTCGAGAACCTCTTCTGTGTCTGCCGGGCGGGTTAGCTCGATGGTCCAGAAATGCAGGTGGTTGTGGGTGTGCGCTCCCTTGGCCGCCATGGTCACCACATCCAGGTCGGGGACCACCGACTGGGCGTCTGGGCCTTGATGGCTGGGAATACGACCTTCGGGAACTATGGTGTTCATGATCCCCGAGTGGTCGGATTCCCACGGATCGGTGGCCCGGCGGACAAGCACTCCCCGCGCTTTGGACAGCAATCCAGCGTCCTGGAGTGCGATAAGGGTGCGGACAGTGCCGGTGGTGTTGCAGGAAACCACGCGGGTGGTGTCGCGTCCAAGCGTGGAACTGTAGTTGGCGTGGGCAACGAAGGAGTGGCCGGTGAGACTGTGCTTCTCCCCGCCCTGGAACACGGACTTGACTCCATGGGTGCGATAGAGGTCGAGGTTGCCGGCCCCGATGGTGGACGGGGTGCAGTCCACCACGACATCCGCGTTGTCGAGCAGGTCCGGTAGTTTCCCGGCGATGGGATATCCGGCAGCGCTCATCTCTTGGTGGGCTTCTTCGGTGGAGGCATAGACCGGGATGCCCTGCGTGATGG
Organism: Dietzia sp. KRD202; assembly: GCF_017168155.1. Lineage (NCBI taxonomy): Bacteria > Bacillati > Actinomycetota > Actinomycetes > Mycobacteriales > Dietziaceae > Dietzia > Dietzia sp. KRD202. The sequence goes on from NZ_JABFAN010000109.1 coordinate 7,431, forward strand.
CGGTGGCGACCCGGTAATCGGTGGTGACGTCGCTGACCCCGAGGAGTTCCATGTCCTCCTGGGCTCTCACCGCGTCGGCTACACGTTTACCGATGACACCGTACCCGTTTACTGCAACCTTGATTTTATTCGGCATGCTGATTGTCCTTCCCGGAAATCCTGGTTTGGCCCGATGGTCGTATGGTCGTGTTTCTCATCTGGGGTGGTCGGGGAATGTCCTTGTTCAGAGCTCGTTGAGCATCTGCTCCATCTCGGCGATCTCGGCCTCCTGGTCTTCAATGACCTGCTCAGCCAGAGCGATGGCCTGCGGGTTCTGGCCATCAGTGACCTCATCGCGGGCCATATCGACCGCGCCCTCATGGTGGGCGGTCATCTGCTCAAGGTAGAGCCGGGCAGCCTCGGTGCCCTGGGCGTCCTCGAGGGCTGTCATGTCCTCCTCGCTCATCATTCCACTCATCCCGCCATGGTCCATCTCACCCATATCACCGGTGACCGGATCTTCTTCCCAGGTCTCGAGCATGGTATTCATCCGGTCGATCTCCGGGCCCTGGGCATCGATAACACCCTGGGCGAACTCGATGACCTCGGCCGGGATATCGTCCTTGGCCAGGAGGATTTCACTCATCTCCACGGCCTGTTGGTGATGCGGGATCATCATCTGCGCGAACATGATGTCCGCGTCATTGTGCTCGGCGGAGACCTCTCCGGCCGCCCCCGTCTCTGTCTCAGGATCCGTGGTGGCCCCGGTCGTTTCGGTGGTGTCGGGGGCGGACGTAGTGGCGATGGTCGTGGTGTCGGTGTTTTCTCCCTCAGTGTTATCTGCGCAGGCGGACAAAACCAGGGTGGAGGTCAAGGCGAGAGCGGCGATGGTGATGGTGCGCTTCATGGGGGTTCCCTTTCGGAGGTTGTGTATGGGGGAGTCGATGAAGGATTGAAAGTCAGCGGACGGGGGCTGCAGAGCTCACAGCAGCCTTCTCCTCCTTCCCGTCGGTCGGAGCCAGGTGAGCCGGGTCCAGGTCGATCCGGCGTAGCAGCTGGGCGTTGAGGGCGACGATGATCGTGGACAGGGACATCAAGATGGCGGCGGCCGCCGGGGGAAGCAGCACACCGATGGGGGCGAGCACACCGGCGGCCAGGGGAACGGCCGCGATGTTGTACCCGGTCGCCCAGACCAGGTTCTGGACCATCTTGCGGTAGCTGGCATGGGAGAGCTCGATCATCGACAGCACGGCCCGGGGATCATCACTCGCCAGGACCACCCCGGCGGACTCCATCGCCACATCTGTACCCGCGCCAATCGCAATACCGACCTCGGCCCGGGCCAGGGCCGGGGCGTCATTGACACCGTCGCCGACCATGGCCACGCTCAGACCGCGCTCCTGCAGCTGGGTGACCTTGGTGTCCTTGTCCTGCGGCAGAACCTCGGCGAAGACCTCATCGATCCCCAGATCCTTGCCCACTGCCTGGGCGACCTGGGTGGCGTCACCGGTGATCATCGCCACCTTCACCCCGCGGGCCTGCAGGGCGCGCACCGCCGCGCGGGATTCGGGGCGGATCTTGTCCTCGACGGCCACGGCACCGATGATCTCACCGTCGCGGACGACGTGGAGCACTCCGGCGCCTCGCTGCGCCCAGGAACCGGTGATGTCGGTGAGCTCACCCGGGATGGTCAGACTGAATTCGCGCAACATGTTCGGCCCACCCACGAGGATTTGGGTGCCATCGACAGTGGCCCGGATCCCGCGGCCGGAGGCGGCGGTGAAACCGGTTGCGCGCAGTGGGCGGCGTGAGGCCTCCGGGTGTGCGGCTCGTCCGACTCTTCCTTTGACGTATGCAACACCGCACTACTTACTTCATCTACTGGACTGGAATCAACCCTCACCGGGCGATCAACTACGACCGGCCATTTCTCGAACGTTACTGGTCTAGTCAAGGAATGTGGACAGTTCTTCGATGAGTAGCCAGCGACGCGCGGAGGTGTGCGCTTTCTTTCGACGACAACCCCGCCCCCAGTCGAGCCCAACCGGTTCCAGAGATTTCGCATCAGTCGGACCCACACGCGGGTGTTCCTGCTCTGCGGAGCCGGCCCCGGTCACGGCTGACCGCCGAGCTGGAACGAGATTATCGATCGCGGTAATCCGTTAAGGTGACTCCCAACGCTCAGCGACCGGCCTCGATGTTCGACAGCGAGAAAGGGGAGAGACCGTCATGTCCTCAGGGATCGTGTCCGTGGCTCTGGTGGCGCTGTCTGTCGTTGCTCTCTTCTATGCACTCCACCGCGTGGCCAGCATTACCTCCGACCCGTTGACAGTCCTGCCGGCCCAATCCGGGTGGGCACCGCAGGAGCACGCCCTGTCGCGGTTCCACGCACGCTGGTACCTCGCCTCGATCGTGTTTCTGGCCTTCGACGTCGAGATGCTCTTTATGTACCCGTGGGCCGTGGTGGTGATCGAGAAGGGGCTCTCTGCGGTGGTGGAGATGTTCCTGTTCCTTGGTGCCCTGCTAGTCGCCGTGGCCTGGGCACGGCGAGAAGGCGCATTCCGATGGGCTTGAGCCCGTTTCTCGCCCGCCTCGCCGTCCAGGCCACCCGGGTGCTCGTCGTCGAGGCCCCGGGCCAGTGGGCGACTCGGATGGAGCTTGAGCAACAGCTACTCCGTCGCGGGTGGCGGATAGCCAGTAGTCCGGCTCAGGGGGACGTGCTCGTCGTGTGTGGTGCGCCGGGCCCTGAGCTGTCGGATCTGGCGAACCGCCTCTGGGAGCAGATGCCCGGCCCTCGGGTGCGCATCGGCATCGCCTCGCCCGGAGCGGTGGTTCCCGCCCTCGACAATGCCACTGCGCTCCTGCTCGACACTTCCCATCACCGGACCGACGCCCGCGAACGGGCGCAGGAGCCCTCGATGTCCGATCACGCGAACAATGCTGATGGCGAAGGGCACGAAGGGCACGTGGGCCACGAAGGACACGAGGAACACCAGGGCTACGGTGGACACTCGGACCACGAAGAGCACGCGGATCGCCAGGCGCACGAGGGCCACGAAGACCATGGCGGGCATGGTGGCCACGAGGGCCACGCAGACCACGGCGGGCACGAGGGCCACGAAGACCATGGCGGGCATGGTGGCCACGAGGGCCACGCAGACCACGGCGGGCACGAGGGCCA
>NZ_JABFAN010000110.1:0-441 GCF_017168155.1 Dietzia sp. KRD202
CTGCTGCTCGGTGCGCTCGGCCTCATCACCGTCGCGGTCGTCTCGATCCGGCAGCGCGTGCGCGAGTTCGGCATCCGCCGAGCCTTCGGAGCCAGCCGCGGCCGCATCTTCGTCGCCGTCATGCTCGAGTCGGTGGTCGGCACCGTGGTGGCCGGCGGCATCGGCATCGCCGTCTGCATCTTCGCCTACCGGCTGCCGGTCGTGCAGGAGCTGCTGACGCAGGGCCTGTCGGGCGGCGAGCTGCCGGGCTTCCCGATGGCCGCCGCGATCACCGGGCTGCTCGTCTCGGCGGTCGTCGGCGCGATCGCCGGCAGCATCCCCGCCACGATCGCGGTGCGCTCGAAGGTGATCGAGGCGATCCGCTTCTGATTCCCGCGCGCCTGCGCGGATTCCGCGGCATCCGGAGTGCCTCCGGCCGCGTGTCGGCGGCACGAATTAGGG
>NZ_JABFAN010000111.1:0-441 GCF_017168155.1 Dietzia sp. KRD202
CACTACAGTTTCTTCATTAGTTAAATTAGCGAAGTAATGATTATTAAGTTGATAGGCTTTCTTTTCTAATCTTGGCCATAAGTCGTTTGCTCTATTTGTACTGTTTATTAGCACAGTTCTTCTATTTTCATTATCAGTTTGACGTGTTATTAGATCCTTTTTGGACATCTTATCTAATACTCCAGATATTGTTGAAGGTTCTAAATTTAAAGTATTACCAAACGCTTTAGGTGTATTCAAATTACTATTAATCAAGCAATTCAAAGCACCATATTCTGCTGGAGTAATATTATAGGGACTTAATAAACTTTTAAAATGTTTAAACACTCTATTCTGAGAAGTACTCAACAAATAATTTATACAATTATCTAATTCCACAACTCAAACCTCTCTTAAATCATTAGTATTGACTCGCTTATCATATCATGATAAGTTTTGTAG
>NZ_JABFAN010000112.1:0-419 GCF_017168155.1 Dietzia sp. KRD202
AATTATAATAATGAACATCGTGACGTGCCGGTACATATGTTTCAATTTTCTGGTCAAAATACATCTTTTGACCACCTTTTAAATTTAATTCCTGTATATCTCCGGACGGCGTCTCTGTAATCCAAATCAGCAATTGCATTTTCAAGATATTCACTTCGTAATTACTTGTGTCATCTTTTAAAATTTGACTAATAAGTCCCAATGAAATGTAATCACTTTTACTTTTAATCAATAGTGCATTAATTTTAAAATTCAACGCTTCATTCATTGCTGGAATATCTTTTTCTAACAATTGACTTTGCAGTAATTTAGTATTGGTAGAAATCATGACATGCTTCCCAGTTTCAATATTATACATCAAGGCCGCAAGTAAATATGCTAATGATTTACCACTGCCTAGTGATGCCTCAATCATTGCT
>NZ_JABFAN010000012.1:0-20511 GCF_017168155.1 Dietzia sp. KRD202
GGGCGGGCCGGGGTCAGCGATCGAAGGCGCTCAGGACCTGCTTGTCGGTCAACCCGTAGTCGGCAAGTGTGTAGCTGTGCCGGGGTGCGGCGGCGCCGTGCTTGGCCTCGCGGTCGGCCTCGGCGACCGCCTGCTCGACCTCGGGGGTCCAGTCCATACCGAACGCCTCATAGACCTTCCGCACGGTGCCGACTTGGTCGCGGACCAGATCCCCGAAGGCTACGTCGACGAACTGCGCCTGGTCGTACCTGCCCCGTGCTTCGTGGAACGCCTGGTAGGAGGTCGCCCAGAGGTCGAGCTGAGTGCGACCGATGGTCTCACCCACGAAGGTCTCGGAGTGCCCGTCCGATGCGGCGGCCGCCAGGGAGCACGCGGAGGCGATACAGGTGACCGGGTCGCGGTGGGTGTAGACGATGAGCGCGTCGGGGTACGCCGTCATTAGGGCGTCGAGCGCGGTCATGTGGGACGGATTCTTGAGCACCCAGCGCTTATCGCGATCGTTGAGCCCGACCAACTGGAGGACGCGACGGTGACGGGCGTAGGCATCGGTCCAGTCCCGGCCCGCGAGCCACTCGGTGTAACGCGGGAGGTTCGCCGTGGACTGGTAAGAGTTCGACTTGCCGGTCTGACGCAGGAGTCGCCAGCACTCCTCGACCACCGTGGCGTCCATGTAGTGGATGCCCTTGAAGTCGGGGGAGGCGGCATGGTGGGCAGCGAAGCCCCGCTGCATCGCGGCGAAACGGGGATCGGACTCCCACGTCTCCCGCGGAGGGCGTGGCTGGGGGAACTGGGTCAGCCACATCTCGAGCCCCTGCGCACCCGGATCGGCGTGGAGCAGGCGGTGCAGGATCGTGGTCCCCGTACGTGGGAGGCCCATGAGAAAGATCGGGCGTTCGATCCGGACCCCGTCGTGTTCGGGGTGGGCCGCGAACGCCGCCTCGGTGAGCAGGACACCGGTCAGCGCGCTCTTGACCTCGGAGCGCTGGAAGGCGCGGCCCCGGGGCGTCAGCCCCGCCTCGGGCGAGTTGAGATCGTCGACGATCACCCGCAGCCCCTCCTCGTGCGCGCCGGATCCGAAGTCCGAGAGCCCCGTGGAGCGCACGGCTGCGGCGACGATGTCCTCGTACGACCCGACCTCGGCCCGCTCGCGCGCCATGATGTTGTCACTCGTCCCGGTGGATGTCATTGCAGTGATCCTTTCTGGTGTCACGAGATCATCCGCTGCGCGATGCCCACCTGTCGGTCGGCGATGCGCGCTGCGTACTGCTCGGGCGTGACGCGGTTGTGGTCGTAGTGCGGCAGGTGCCGGGGCAGGTCGGCGCAGGACACGAGCTCCACCGACGGGCCGTCGCTGGCGCTGAGCTCGCGGCTGATGTGCTGCCAGCGCATCATCATCACGCCTGTGCGGTGGCCGGTGGTGTCGAGCCAGTTCGCGATGCCCGGGTCGCGGGTGGAGATGACGTAGCGGAACTTCCCGTCCGGATCGGCCTGGGACTGCGCTGCGGTCAGAGACGACTGCCGGTGCTCGTAGTCGGTGGATACGTACCACTTCGAGCCGAGCTGGATGGCCTGGTACGCAGCCTCGTCACATACGGGCACGGTGACGACCATCGCCTGGTCGTCGTCCAGCTGGTAGTGCCCGAGCGAGGAGTACTGGCTCGCCAATCCGCCGGGGGTCTGCGCGGGTGCGGTGAGGGTGTTGACCGGCTGGGTGTAGGTGTACCACTTGGGGAACTCGAACCACGTACGGACCCGGCTGGTCAAGGCCTTGGCAGCTACATCGAAACGTTTCTGGACACCCTCGCTTGTCAGTGGGACGCGGGGGGTCCCGGCGGTGTCAAGGCGCTGGATGCGGATGGTGCCACGGCGCTCGTCCACCCAGTCGCTGTACACCTCACGGATGATGAGGGTGGATCCCTTGGTCAGGCCGAGTTCGGGCCCGAACGTCCACGAGAAGCTGCCGTCGGCGGCGATGTCCAGCTCGCGGTCGTCGAATGCCGCCAACGTGGTCGGGGCGCCGGCGGCGCTGTAACTGCCGTCCATCAGCTGGAACGACAGGTCGGCGGTCGTGCCCCGCACTCCTGAGACTTCGTAGATTCCGCCCTCGTCGAGGTAGGCGTTGAAGTAGATCGCGTCCGGGTTGTCCAGCCCCTGGCGCGAGTACTGATGAGTTCCGTTCATCAACACCGGGTGGACGAGGTCGTAACTGAAGGCCGCCTGGATCGCCGAGCGGATGCTGCCCGCGAGGTAGTCGTACCCTTCGGCGCGCTCCTGCTCGGTGACCTCGAAGGGCGGGTCCGCGATGAGGGCCTCGGCCTCGGCGACCGCCTGACGAAAGTTCTCGGTCCAGTCGTGGGTCATGACACTGTCTCCTTGCGGTCGTGGGGGACGACCGGATTCTCGGTGAGGAAGGCGAGGATCGCCGGGGCGAGTTCAGGCCGGCACACCACCAGGTCAGGCAGCAGCACGTCGGGTTGGTTGTACACCAGCGGGGTCCCGTCGATCCGGCTGGTGAACAGCCCGGCACTGCGGGCCACGGCGACCGGTGCCGCGGAGTCCCATTCGTACTGGCCCCCGGCGTGGACGTAGGCGTCGGTGATCCCACGGACCACCGAGAGGACCTTCACCCCGGCCGAGCCCATGGGAACCAGTTCCGCATCGAGGTGCGCGGCCAGCTCGGTCACGAAGGCCGGGGGTCGGGTGCGGGAGACCGCGATGAGCGGCCGCGACGAGGCGGGGCCCGGTGCCGCGCCGGGGGCGCCGGTGTGGAAGGTACGGCCGAGGGCCGGCTGGGCCACTGCCCCTGCGGCCAGTTCGCCGTCCTGCCACAACGCCACGTGGACGGCCCAGTCGTCGCGCGGAGGCTCCGAGTACTCCCGGGTCCCGTCGACCGGGTCGATGATCCAGACCCGCCGGGACGTGTGGCGGTCGTGACGGCCGACTGTGCCGCGGTGCTCCTCCTCCGAGAGCACCGCGTCCCCGGGCGCATAGGTCGCGAGCAGCTCCATGAGCAGCTCGTGTGAGGCCAAATCACCGGCGTCCTTGAGCTCCTTGCCAGCGAGCCCGGACCCACGCAGCTCGAGCAGCACGGCGCCGGCGGCCTCGGCCGCCCACGCGGCGAACCGGTGGTCGTCGCCTCGTACTCCTGGCGGTAGGGGCGGGACAGGTCGCCGCTTGCCGGGGTCAGCCATGGACGGCCACCGTCGCACCCTCGACGGTGGCCAGCACCCGGCGGGCCATTTCCTCCACTGTGCCGTCCGTGCCTGTCAGGTGCAGCTCGGGATCGAGGGGTTCCTCGTACGGCGAGTCGATCCCGGTGAACCCGGAGATCTCCCCCGCCCGGGCGCGGGCGTAGAGGCCCTTGGGGTCTCGCTGCGCACATACCTCGAGTGGGGTGTCCACGAAGACCTCCACGAACCGGAGTCCGGCTTCCTCGTGCGCACGGCGGACCGCCTCCCGGGCACCGCGTTCGGGCGAGATCTGGGAGACCACCGCCACCTGGCCGGAGTCGGCCAAGATCAGGGCGACCTCACCGGTCCGGCGGACGTTCTCCGCGCGGTCGGCGGCGGAGAACCCGAGGTCGGAGTTGAGTCCGTGCCTCAGGTTGTCGCCGTCGAGGAGGTAGGCCGCCCGTCCATGTTCGACCAGCTGCCGCTCGGTCTCCATCGCGATGGTGGATTTGCCGGACCCGGACAGGCCGGTCAACCAGACCGTGAGCCCGGCCGCCCCCGTGGGCGCGGGGCGCCCGTCCCTGTCGACCGCACTGTCCTGCCACACCACGTTCTCGTGACGCACGGCCGGACCGGTGATCATTCCCGCGGCGACGGTGGCGTTGGTCGCCTCGTCCACGAGGATGAACGATCCCGTCTCCCGGCTTCGCCGGTAGGAGTCGAACATCAATGGCTGCTGGGAGCGGATCGTCACCCGGCCGATCTCGTTGAGTCCGAGTGACGTCACGCCCATGTCGCGGTGAAGGGTGTTGACGTCGAGTCGGTAGTCGATCTTCTCCACCCTGGCCCGGGCGGACCGGGTCGTGTGCTGGATGACGTAATTGCGCTGCGGGTCCAGCTCCGATTCCTCGGTCAGCCAGCACACCATCGCGTCGAGGTCCTGTGTGACGAAGGGGCGGTTCTGTGGGCGGCAGATCATGTCTCCGCGGGAGAGGTCGATGTCGTCGGCGAGCTCAACGGTCACGGCCTGGCCCGCGAAGGCCTCCTCCAGCCGGGCACCGCCCGGCCCCCACACCGCCGACACGGTCGTGGTCTTCCCCGCGGGCAGGACGGTGACCCCGTCGCCGGCCTTGATCACTCCCCCGGCGACGGTCCCGGCATACCCACGGAAGTCGTGGAGCCCAGCGTCGCGGGAGGCGTGCGGCCGGATGACGTACTGCACGGGCAGTCGCACGTCGATGAGGTTGCGGTCGGAGGCGATATGCAGGGTTTCGAGCTTGTCTAGCAGCGCGGACCCCGTGTACCAGCTCATCGCCTCGCTGCGGGTGACAACGTTGGCGCCGGTAAGCGCGCTGATCGGGATGAATGACAGGTCCGAGACCTCGAGTTTCGCGGCGAACTGCTCGAAGTCCTGGCGGATCTGTTCGTAGACCTCCTGCGAGTAGTCGACCAGGTCCATCTTGTTGATGCACACGATGAGGTGCGGAATGGCCAACAGTGAGGCGAGGAAGGCGTGGCGACGGGACTGCTCGAGTACCCCGTGGCGCGCGTCGATGAGGATGATCGCCACGTCGGCCGTGGAGGCGCCGGTGACCATGTTGCGCGTGTACTGCTCATGGCCCGGGGTGTCGGCGATGATGAACTTGCGCTTGGGGGTGGCGAAGTAGCGGTAGGCCACATCGATGGTGATGCCCTGCTCTCGTTCGGCGCGCAGACCGTCGGTGAGCAGTGACAGATCGGGGGCTTCGGACCCGCGGGCCGTGCTCGTGACCTCGAGCGCGTCGAGCTGGTCGGCGAAAATCGCCTTGGAGTCGTAGAGCAACCGCCCGATGAGGGTGGACTTGCCGTCGTCGACGGAGCCTGCGGTGGCGATGCGGAGCATCTCGCTCATCAGAAGTAGCCTTCCTTCTTACGGTCTTCCATGCCGGACTCGGAAATGCGGTCGTCGGCGCGGGTGGCGCCTCGTTCCGTGACCCTGACCGCCGCCACCTCGGCGACGACCTCGGCCGGGGTGGCGGCCTCGGACTCCACGCACCCGGTGCAGGTCGCGTCACCCACGGTCCGGAACCGGGTGGTCGCCATGAACGGTGTCTCGTCCGGAGTCGGCTGGATGAAGCGGTTGACCTCTAGGAGCATCCCGTCGCGCTCGACGACGGTGCGCTCACGGGCGTAATACAGGCTCGGCAACTCGATGCCCTCGCGCTCGATGTAGGACCAGATGTCGAGCTCGGTCCAGTTCGACAGCGGAAAGACACGAATGTTCTCGCCCTTGCGGTGGCGACCGTTGTAGTGGCTCCACAGCTCGGGGCGCTGATTGCGCGGGTCCCACTGGCCGAACTCGTCGCGGAACGAGAAGATCCGCTCCTTGGCGCGGGCCTTCTCCTCGTCACGGCGGGCGCCTCCGAACACAGCGCCGAATTTGTTCTCCGTGATGCCGCGCAGCAGGGCGGTGGTCTGCAGACGGTTACGGGGTGCGCCGGGGAACTCCTCGTGGGCGCGGCCGGCGTCGATGTCGTCCTGCACGCTGGACACGATGAGCCGGAGTCCGTACTTCTCTACCGTGGCATCGCGGTAGGCGATGACCTCGTCGAAGTTCTGGCCGGTATCGACGTGCATCACCGGGAACGGGACCGGAGCTGGCCAGAAGGCCTTTATCGCGAGATGCAGCATCACCACGGAGTCCTTACCGCCCGAAAAGAGCAGCGCCGGCCGCTCCGCCGTGGCGGCCACCTCGCGGAAGATGTGCACTGACTCCGACTCAAGCCGGTCGAGATGCGTCTGCTCGTAGACAGCCGTCATGCTCTTCACTCTCCTCAATCCGATTTCGTGTCAGTACTATGACACGAAATGCGGAAGGCGCACAACCCCCAGCGACGACCCGGCGAGCCAGCCAGCGGCTACTCAAGCACTCCCGATGACGATTAGTGCTGTTCACGCGGCAGCAAGAGGAAAGGCGGTAGCTTCTCGAATCGAGGTTCTGGGCGCCAGCCCGCCCTGGCGACCAGGGGCGGCAGCCCTGACGATTGGCGGGAGGGGTGGTCGGTTCGGGCGTCGCCGCGGCGCGCGAGCGCGGCAAGCGGCCTGCGCGAGTGGCGCGATGTGCTCAGGCCGTGTCGGCCGGCGGGGCGAGGCGATCGATTGCCCAGGTGACGGAGTCGATGGCCTCGTCGGTGGACATCTTCCAGACCGACGACAGCCGTTCGTAGGCCTCGGTGCTCCACAGCACGTCCAGCAGGGCAGCCAGACGACGGTCGCCACCGCTGGCGTCGAGCAGCGCCTGCATCCGCTCGCGGTTCATGGCGATGGCCGCCTCAGAGGGTCTGGGCCGTGTCTCGAGTGCTCGATCGAACGTGCTGAGCGAGGTGAACAAACGGCCGACCACCTGCGCCACATCATCGATGGCCAGGTCCTCGTAGGAAATCTGGGCGTCCTGATTGATCCGGACCATGAGCGCGTCGTGGAGATCTCGCTGGGTCGGAAAGTGGCGGTAGACGGTGCGCTCGCTCACCCCAGCGGAGTCGGCCACCGCCTTGAACGTGATGTCTGCCCAGTTCCACCCACTGCTGACCCGCGCCAGGTTGAGAGCAGCGTTCAGGACGCGCTCCCGCCCCTGTTGCTGCCGGCGAGAGCTGTCGTAGTTGCGGGCACCGGCGGTCATGTCACGACATTATCCTTGCCCCGCCGGCGGGGAGCTGCGCCCACATCCGCTCCTGCCATCCAGGCCTGGCCACCATGGCCACTGCCACACCACGCCCCCAGGCTCTGTCACCGCTCGTTCCGGTGGGTGAATTCTTCGATCAATCCGTGTGTCCCGGCCCGCACAAGAGCGCGCGCCTGCGCGGCGGTCAGTGCACCGGGCGCGGTAGTCGTGGTGGTTCCCACGCTCGAGGCGAACGCGAAAATGGACCGCGCCAGGCTCGCGAGCTCGGGCCGCTCGGGCTCACACCCGAGATGCACTGCGAGATGTTCGGTGAGGTTGGACAAGCTGCTCTTCGCGTAGCTGATGAGCACCCCGGACAGTCGCTCGCTGTTGAGACTGGCGGCCTGGAACGCAGTCAGTACGCGCCAGAATCGTTGCGAACCACCGTTGCTGGGAAGTATCGCCACGGCCGAATCGATCCACTCCTGAAGATTCGTCGACCAGCCCTGCTCGGGTGGGGTCAACTCATCGAGAGCCGCGCGCAACGCCGCCTCAAGCAAGTCCTCTTTGTCGAGGTAGTAGTGGGTGACATAACCGGTCGTCACACCGAGCTGACTGGCCACCCGGCGAAGCGAGACATGATCCAGCCCGCCGTCGGCGACCAGATCACACGCCGCTCGAGCGATCACCCGACGCGCGTCCTGCCCCTTCACCCCACCCGGCGTACGAGCCACCATCAACCGCATCCTCATCGTCGAAAGAACTCACCCTATGGCGATCGAGACCCGCAGACACCGAGCATCGAACCACCCTCATCCTCCAGCATGGGCCACCCGCCCGCATGGCGCCCCGACAACCACCTGCACCTCATGGTTGTGACGCAGGACACCCCTGGGCTAGCATCGCGGAGGCGGAACCACATAACAGTTGTTATGGACCGCAAGTCGTCCCCACCCCTTCACTCGCGCAGCGGGGTCGGCGGCGCCCCCTGGTAGCTCGAGGCCCGCACGGGCCTCTACCCCCACTCGAGAGGTCACCGAAGTGAACGCAGGCCCAGCCAGTCCCCAGGCCACCGCCCCCGTAGCCGATCGCCTCGAGCGCATGCTGCCGCAAGAGGTGGCGGAGAAGCGGCTGACCTTCGCTGACGTTCTAGGCCGGCGCCGGGGCGACCAGCATCCGGGATTATTGTTCGAGGACGTCAGTTACACCTGGGCCCAGGTGGTGGCCGAGTGCGAGGCCAGAGCCGCCCTGTTGCACCGCCTCCGGCGGCCCGGCCGCCCGTTTCACGTCGGAGTCCTGCTCGAGAACGTTCCCGACTACGTCTTCCTTCTCGGCGGCGCCTCGCTGTGCGGGGCCACGATCATCGGTATCAACCCGACTCGCCGGGGCGCCGGACTCGCTACCGACATCCGAGGCGTCGACTGCGATCTCATCATCACCGACTCGGCCCAGAGGTCGATGCTGGAGGGACTCGACACCGGCGTTGAGCCGGACAGGATCCTGTCGATCGACGACTCGAGTTGGGGTCACGCGGTCCACGAGGCGGCAGCCGGTACCCTGCCGGAGATCGACGACGCGCACGACCCGTCCACCACGCTGCTGTTGACGTTCACCTCCGGCTCAACCGGCGCCCCGAAGGCAGTCATCTGCAGCACTGGTCGTCTAGCCTCGCTGGCCGCTATCAACCACCTGTCCTTCACCCGAAGCGACGTCACCTACAACTCGATGCCCCTGTTTCACGGCAACGCGATCATGTCGTGCTGGGCGCCCTCGGTCTTCACTGGCGCCACGTTCAGCATGCGGCGGAAGTTCTCCGCCTCCGGCTTCCTTCCCGACGTGCTTGAATTCGGGGCCACCTTCTTCAACTACGTCGGACGCTCGCTGGCGTACATCCTGGCAACGCCCGAGTCACCGCGGGAGCAGCAGACCCGTCTGCGCCTGGTGTTCGGCACCGAAGCCTCCCCACACGATCGGGATGAGTTCGCCCGCCGGTACGGGACCAGGCCTGTCGAGAGCTACGGCTCCTCCGAAGGCGCCGTCGTCATCAGTCTCACCCCGGACTCCCCACGTAATTCCCTGGGACTGCCGCCGGAGTTCATGGACGTGTGCATCCTCGACGGCGAGGGCAACGAGTGTCCGCGCGCCGAGTTCGACACCCACGGACGGCTCCTCAACCCGGAATCGGCGATCGGCGAAATCGCAAACCGCGCCGGCGCCGCAATGTTCGAGGGCTACTACCGCAACCCGGATGCGACCGCCGAACGCATCGAAGGTGCCACCTACCGCTCCGGCGATTTGGGCTACCGCGATCACGACGGCTACTTCTACTTCGCCGGGCGAGGCGGAGACTGGCTCCGCGTGGACAGCGAGAACTTCGCCGCCGCCCCGGTCGAACGCATCCTGGCCCGCTTTCCCGGCGTCGCCCTCGTCGCCGTCTACCCGGTCCCCGACCCACGCACGGGCGACCAAGTCATGGCCTCTATCCAAATGGTGACCGGAACAGAGTTCGACCCCGAGGCGTTCGGACAGTTCCTCTCCGGACAAGCAGACCTGGGAACCAAGTGGGCCCCGAGATTCGTACGCATCGTCAGCACCATCCCCGTCACCGCCACACGGAAGATCGACAAGAAGGTCCTGCGGCGCGAGTCGTGGCCCGTCGAGGACACGGTCTACCTGGGCGACACCAAGACCCACCAATACCACCGTCTCGACGACACCCAGCGCGCGCAACTGATGAACGAATACGAGCTCTACGATCGCTCACCCGCCTGAACTTCACCGACACCCACTCCCTCTCGGTACCCCATCCCCCACCGGGGTGACGATGTCGCCTCTGTCGTCTCGCACAGGCGGCATTGTCACCACCGGGCCACCACCTCATCCACGGTCAGAGATATGCAACTTATCTGCGCCACCGGCCGGCCGCGCGCGCGATCCGATTGTGGTTCCCCCCGAATCGTGGAGGGTTTCCTAGGCGGCTTCCGGTTCGGTCGCCGCGGCGGTCTCGTAGCTGATCGGGCTCACCATTCCGATCGTGCTGTGTCGTCGGTCGTGGTTGTAGAACCCGTGCGGCGGTGGCGGGTGCGGCGGTGGCCGGCGGTGGGGTCGCACGGCGCGAGCGCCACCAGCCGCGCAGGCCGAGTACGCCGAGGGTCGCCAACAGGAGTCCGCCGGCGACCTGGAGACCGGTCATGACCTGCGGGTACACGCGCACGAGGGTGGCGACTCCGGCGAACGCGGCCGCGAGCCACACCGTCAGGCCGGTGACGATCCCCAGCGCGGTGGCGAGACCCTGACGCCGTCCGGCGAGGGCACGTTGGAGGACGACGACGACGTCGGGCCCCGGCGAGACCACCGCGATCGCCCAGACGCCGAACAGACCGAGGAGCTGCGCCGCGGTCACGCCGCCGATTCCATCTCGAGGAGCCGCTGCTTGGCCGCGAGCCCGCCCCGGTAGCCGCCCAGTCCGCCGTCCGAGCGCAGGATCCGGTGACACGGCCACACCAGCGGCAGCGGATTGGTCGCGCAGGCCGACCCCACCGCGCGGACGGCGCCGGGCCGGTCGAGTTCGACGGCGATCTCGCGGTAGGTCGCGGTCCGCCCGTACCCGACCCGGGCCAGATGCTGTTGGACCTCACCACGGAACCCGCGGGCGAGGCGGGTGTCGAGGGGCAGGTCGAACTCGCGGCGGCGGCCGTCGAGGTACTGGTCGATCTGGGCCGCGGCCGCGTCGAGCACCGGCGACCCCGCAGGCGCGCCGAGGATCCGAGGTCCGACCCGGTCGGCCAACATCTCGAGGACCACCCCGGAATCCTCCACCTCGAACGCCACGTACACCAACCCGGCCGGGGACGCGGCCAACAGCAGCCCACCGATCGGGGTGTCGACGCTGCGGTAGGCCACGTCGACCAGGCCCTCGCGCTCGGCGGCACGGGCCAGCCGTTCCCGCAGTCGGGTCGTGTCGGCGGGGGCGGACCGCAGGATCGACGCCGCGCCGGCCTCCGTGATCTCCGGGTCGTTCACTGTCGGGTCGAGAGCTGTGGGATCGAGAGCTGTCGGGTCGAGAGCCGTCGGATCGTGGATCGGGTCGGTCATGACATCTCCTCCGTGGGACGGTGCGGTTCGAGAGCACGGCGCGGTTCGAGGGGACGGCGCGGTTCGAGGGGACTGTGCGGTCCGTGGTCACGGTGCGGTCCGAGCGTCGTGCGCAGGCGGGCGATCCCGTCCGCGGCCGCGCGGCGGGCCGCCGCCTCCGTGCCGCCGGCGAGTTCGGCGATCTCGGCATAGCGGAGCCCGCCCAGATATCGGTAGGCCACACAGATGCGCTGCCGGGTGGGCAGGGCGGCGACGGCATCCCAGATCCGCGGATCGCCGACCTCGTCGTCGTCGACCCCCGTCGTTCCCCGCGCGCCCCCGGGACGTGGTGTGCGGGCGTCGAGAACGGCGACGTCGTCGGCGGCCCCGCTCGGTGCGGCCTCCCGGACCGAACGCCGCACCACGTCCACCGCCCGGCGGTGCGCGACCCGGACGAGCCAGGCCTCGACGTCGGTGTCCTCGGGCAGCCCGGGCCACGCCCTCAGTGCCGAGAGGAACGTCTCGGACCAGGCGTCGTCGGCGTCAGGGCCCGGGCCGAGCACCGCGCGGCACACCCGCAGCACGGTGGGACCGTGGCGGTCCACCGCGGCGTCGAACGCTGCCCTCATGTGTATCGATCCTGCCCTCGTGGTCGCTGCCGGGTGCGGGCGCCCCGCAGACGGGGCGTGCGATGGTCACCGGGTAGTCGCGCGGCGCGCCGGTTTCGTGAGGCGCAGCGGTTCCCCCTTCCCCTTCCGGGACGCATACTGGTCTGACCGTCACGCCCCGGGGGGTCTGAAATGCTCGGTTCCCGCACACCCTCACGCCCGGCCGGCCGTCGCCCGGCGCACCGCACGAGCCGCAGAAGCCGAGCGCGCCGCACCGGACTGGCCGGCGCGCTCGCCGCGCTCGTGCTGGCGATCCCCGTCGCCACCGGGGCGGGCCCGGTGCCGGACCGGGTCGCGGACCGGGTCACGCCGGCGGCCCGGGCGCAGGTCCAGCTCGGCCCGCTCGGCGACTACCTGCGCGACCTCGACCCCACCGGCGAGCTGGGGCCGTACGTCACCGAGGCCTTGAACGGGATCAACGGGCCGATCGGCGATCCCGGACCGCCCGCCGCCGCGGCCGCACCCGTGACCTGCCGGCCCACCGCGACGCATCCGCGGCCGGTGATCCTCGTCCACGGCACGTTCGACAACGGGGCCGACACGATGCCGCGCCTCGGCGACCCGCTACGCCGGCAGGGCTTCTGCGTGATCGCCCCGACCCTCGGCGCCTACGCGGGCAACCCGGCGCGCGGCGGGCTCGACTCGATCGTCGCCGCATCGGGACCGCAACTGGCCGGGGTGATCGACCACGTGCGCGCGGTGACCGGGGCCGAGCAGGTGGACCTGGTGGGGTACTCACAGGGCGCCGCGATCGCCGGGTACACCACCAAGGTGCTGCGGCCCGGCGCGGTGAACCGCGTGGTCTCCGTGGGCGGGTACTGGGGCGCCGACAACAGCGGCCTCATCCCGCACCAGCTGCCGCGCGAGGTCGCGGCTCTGGGCCTGTGGGCCGCGAACCTGAGGGGACTGGCCGAACTGTCCCCGGGCAGCCCGATGATCGCCGCCTGGTACGGGCTCGACCGCACCCCGTTCCTGCCCGGCGTCGGCTACACGCTCATCGCCACGCGCGGCGACCACCTGCTCCCGCCCGAGCGCAGCTTCGTCCCCGGTCCGGGCGTGCGGTGGGTCGTGCCCGAGGACGCGTGCGGGGGCCGACCGAACTCGCACGGGGGGATGGCCGTCGACGCGCGCACGCACGCGATCGTCGCCGGGGCCCTCGGCGGCGCCGGGGGGTGCTGAGCGGCCGGACGCCGCAGCTGGGCCCTCCGTTCGGGCCCAGCGGCGTCAGCGCAGCTCGCGGGAGTGGTGCTGGTAGAGCTCGTAGGCGTCACGCAGCCCGAGGCCGGGGTGGGCGACCCGCAGGCGGCGCACCGCGTCGATCTCCCCGGAGGAACCGCGCATCGCCGCGGCGATCTGCTCGGGGCGGATCGACGCCGCGATCCGGCGGGAGCGTTCCTCGTTGCGCCCGCCGAGCCACCAGCGGTGCGCCGCGGCGCCGAACAGCATGACCGCCAGCGCGAGCCACAACAGCACGTCCAACATCGCGGCCCGGCCGGAGAGCACCTGCACAACCACCACCACGAGCGCACCGAGCCCGCCGAGCACGGTGGCCGCGACGTACGCCACCGCGGTCCGGCTGCGTGACCGCGCCACGTGGTCGATGGCCGACTCCGCCCGGTCCGCGATCCAGTTCGACGGGTGGGGAGAGGTCACGCGCGGCCCCCCTCGTCGTCGGACTCCCGGCCGCCGGCGAGGTGGCGCTCCACCCGCTCCACCTTGCCCCGCAGCTCCCCCGACCGGCCGGGCCGCAGGTCCGCCTTGAGCACCAGGCTCACGCGCGGCGCCACGGCCAGCACGGCGTCCGTGGCGGCGCGGATGACGGGCATGACCTCGTCCCACTCGCCCTCGATGGTGGTGAACATCGAGGTGGTCTCGTACGGCAGGCCGGAGTCGCGGACCACGCGGACCGCTTCCGCGACCGCGCGACTCATGGATGCCGAGTCGTCCGCGGTGGACGTGGGGGCGACGGAGAACGCGAACAGCATGGCATCACCGTAATCCCGCCGGGCCCCGTCGTGCAGATCGGCGGGCCCCGGCGATACCTGGGTCACAGACCCACGTCACACGCCACCGTCACACCCTCGAGACCGTCTGCGGCACACCCGCGGTGTACCCGGCCTCGGCGAGCAACTCCCGCACGCGCGGGATGACCTTGCGGCCGTAGAGGTCGATGGAGGTCATGAGGTCGTCGTGCGGGGTCGGGCCGCTGGCGTACTTGAGGTCGAACCGGTCCAGGCCCAGCGTGCGGACGGTGGTGGCGATCTTCTGCGCGACCGTCTCGGGGGACCCGACGTACATGGCGCCCGATCGGACCTCGCGGTGGAAGTCGGCCTCGGTCGCGTCGCCCCAGCCGCGCTCGCGGCCGATCTGGTTGCGGTTGACCAGCCAGTGGCGCGCGGACAGCTCGGCGGCCCGGGCGTCGGTCTCGGCGACGAACCCGGGCGAGTGGACGGCGATGGGCAGACGCGGCGCGGCCGTTCCCCCACCGGCCGTCCCAGCGCCTGCGAGCTGGGCATTGGCCTCGCGGTAGAGGTCGGCGAAGGGCGCGAACCGGCCGGCGGGGCCGCCGATGATCGCGAGCATGAGCGGCATCCGGTAGCGGGCCGCGCGCACCACGGACTCCGGGCTGCCACCGACGGCGATCCACGCGCTGAGCCCCTGCTCGGTCTTGGGGTAGACGTGCTGGTCGACCAGCGGCGGCCGCAACTCACCGGACCACGTCACCGGCCCCTCGGGCAGCAGCGCGGCGAACAGGTCGAGCTTCTCGCTGAACAGCTGCTCGTACCGGGCGAGATCGAGGCCGAACAGCGGGAACGACTCGGTGAACGACCCACGGCCCAGCACGACCTCGGCCCGCCCGTTCGACAGGGCGTCGATGGTGGCGAAGCGCTGGAAGACGCGGATGGGGTCATCGCTCGAGAGGACCGTGACCGCCGAGCCCAGCGTGATGCGCTCGGTGCGGGTGGCGATGCCGGCCAGCAGGACGTCCGGAGCGGAGACGGCGAAGTCGGGGCGGTGGTGTTCGCCGATGCCGAACGCGTCGACGCCCACCTGGTCGGCCAGGACGGCCTGCTCCACGACATCACGCAGGACCTGCGCGTGGTGGACGGGCCGACCGCCGCGGTCGACGGTGACGTCGCCGAAGGTGTCGAGGCCGAAGGCGACATCCTGGGTGGAGGGGTCACCGTGGGTGGAGGGCGACGACGACGAGGTGGGCGTCGCGGGGTCGTGTGCGGAGGCTGACGAGTTCATGCGATCAGCATAGTTGATCCGTCACCTACATGGCGGGGTGTGCCGCCCGGGCGCGGGAGGCGCGGACGTACCGGGCGATCATCCGGTCCATCACCCCGGGCGCGAGTCGCTGCAGTCGCCACGTGGCCCGGGCGCGGGCGGGCTCGATCACGAGTGCGCGGTTGCGAGCGACGCCGTCGAGCACGCTCGCCGCCAGCCGGTCGGGGTCCAGCGGCCGGCGCACCCCCTGGCCGTCGAGGTAGAAATGCCGACCGTCGAAGCCGTCGAGTTCACCCTTGTCGAGGATCGCGGTGTCGACCGCCGCCGGGCACACCACGGTCACGCCGACCCCGTGACCGGCGGCCTCGGCGCGCAGGGACAGCCCGAGCCCGACGACCGCGTGCTTGGTCATCGCGTAGCTGGTGATGAGCCCCGCCGGGCACAACCCGCCCATCGACGCGGTGAGCACGATCGCCCCGGCCCCGCGGTCGATCATGTGCGGGTACGCGGCGTGCACGCAGTGGACCACCCCACGGACGTTGACGTCGATGATCGCGTTCCACTGCTTCAGGGTGAGCTTGTCGGTGTCGCCACCCCAGGTGATGCCGGCGTTGGCGAACATCAGGTCCAGCCCGCCCCGGGTGGAGACCACCTCCTCGACGAGGGCGGCCACCGCGGCGGCATCGGTGACGTCGAGGTGCGCCGGTTCGGCACTCCCGGCCCCTGCCGACCCGGCGCCGGGGCCGGACCTCGTCGTCGTCACCTCCTCGGCGACCCGACGCGCGGCGGCGAGGTCGATGTCCGCCACCACCACGTGCGCACCGGCCGCCACGAGGGCGCGGCAGAGGGCCGCGCCGATCCCGGACCCGCCGCCGGTGACGACGGCCGACGCCCCGGCCAGCCGCGGGCCGCGGAGGGCGGTCACCGACCTGGGCGCGGTCACGAGAAAGCCCTGGTCGCCAGCCCGAGCACGTCCGGGTAGCGGCGCAGCTGGGCTCCACCGTCGATCGCCAGGTCCTCCCCCGTCATCCAGTCCGCTGCGGCGAGGTGGAGCACGGCGCGGGCGACGTCCTCGGCGGTCCCCCGGTGGGCGATCGCGGAGTTCTCGGCGTACTCCTCGGCCAGGCCGGGGATCTGCAGGACGGGCTCGGTGAGCGGGGTGACGAGGAAGCCCGGCGAGACGGTGTTGACCCGCACCCCGCGCTCGCCCAGCTCGAGGGCCGCGACCTGGGCGAGCATCACCAGGCCCGCCTTGGCGGCACAGTAGGCCGCCATCCCCCGGCCCGGTTGCCGCGCGTTGAGGGAGGCGATCGCGACCATGGAACCGCCGTCGCGGACCGCCCGGCCGCCGTGCTTGAACACCAGGAACGCGCCGGTCAGACACACATCGACGACCCGGCGGAACTCCGCGGCGTCGTGGTCCGTCACCAGGCCCAGCGTGCTGACGCCGGCGGTCGTGACCACCAGATCCGGGGCGGTCCCGGCGAACAGCGCCTCGACCGCCGCCTCGTCGGTCACGTCGACGGCGCACGCCCGGTGCGCCGGGCCGAGTTCGGCGGCGCGGGCGGCGGCCGCCTCGGCGTCGAGGTCCCCGATCGTGACCTGCCACCCCCCGGCCGCGAGAGCGCGGGCGGTGGCCCACCCGATCCCCGACGCCCCGCCCACCACGACGGCGGACCGGCCGCGCGCGGCCACATCGGAACCGTCCGAGGAACTGTCGCGGTCAGGGGTGGGGACGTGTGTGCGATCCGGGTCCACGGGGCCTCCAGTAGGGTTGACGGCCGGCCTCGACGGGGTGATCCGCCGGGCCGGAGGAAGCTGTTGACGACCGTCAACACGGGCCATAGTGTGATCCGCGCCATAGCTTTCTTGTCGGCGAGTCTGCCTCGCCGAGGGATCCGCCGAAGGGGTTCGCATGACATCGACCTGCACAATCGCCGTGATCGGCGCGGGCATCAGCGGCCTGACGACGCTGAAGATGCTCCGCGACTACGGGATTGACGCGGTGTGCTTCGAGGCGTCGGACCGGATCGGCGGGAACTGGGCGTTCGACAACCCCAACGGCAGCTCGAGTGCCTACCGCTCGCTGCACATCGACACGTCCAAGCACCAGCTGAGCTTCCGGGACTTCCCGATGCCGGAGGAGTTCCCGGACTTCCCCCACCACAGCCAGATCAAGCAGTACCTGGACGACTACGCCGAGGCGTTCGGCCTGCTGCCGGCGATCGAGTTCGAGACGCGGGTCGAGCATGCCGAGCGCCTGCCGGACGGCGGGTGGGAACTGACCACGTCGCGCACCGGGTCGGCCGCACAGGCCGGGGCCGGCGGCACGGGCGGGGCCGGCGAGACCGAGACGCTCCGCTTCGACGGGCTCGTCGTGGGCAACGGACACCACTGGGACCCGCGCTTCGCCGATTTCCCCGGCGAGTTCACCGGGGAGATGATCCACTCGCACGCCTACGTCGACCCGTGGGATCCGCTGCACCTCATGGACAAGAAGATCCTCGTGGTGGGCCTCGGCAACAGCGCCGCGGACATCGTGGTGGAACTGTCGTCCAAGGTCATGCGCAACGAGGTGACGCTGTCCACCCGGTCGGGTGCGTGGATCGTGCCCAAGTACATCGCCGGCAAGCCGGCCGACAAGTACTTCGCGACCTTCCCGTACATCCCGTACTCCTGGCAGCGCAAGGCCATCCAGGCGATGCAGCCGATGTCGGCCGGCCGGCCGGAGGAGTACGGGCTGCCGACCCCCAACCACAAGTTCTTCGAGGCCCACCCCACGCAGTCCGTCGAGCTGCCGCTGCGGCTGGGGTCCGGGGACGTCGTCGCCAAGGGGGACATCGCCCGACTGGACGGCCGGACCGTGCACTTCACCGACGGGACCAGCGGCGAGTTCGACGTGATCATCCAGGCCACCGGGTACAACACCACGTTCCCGTTCTTCGACCGGGAGTTCCTCAGCGCCGACGCCCACAACCACGTCCCGCTCTACAAGCGGATGTTCACCCCGGGCATCGAGGACCTCGCCTTTGTCGGCTTCGCCCAGTCCACCCCGACCCTGTTCCCGTTCGTCGAGGCGCAGGCCCGCCTGGTGGCGGCGTGGGCGGCCGGGCTGTACCGCACCCCGCCGGTGGCGGAGATGGAGCGGGTGATCGTGGAGGACGAGAAGAAGTACATCGGCCACATGCTCGACACCCCCCGCCACCAGCAGCAGGTCGACTACTTCCTCTACGAACGCGACCTGCGCACCCGGGAGATCCCCCGCGGTCTCGAGCGCGCCCGCGAGCGCGGGGCCGCCCTCCGTGCCCGGGTGACGGCATGACGCCGGCCGCCCCCTCGGCGACCACCTCCCCGCGCGGCGACCGTCGCCGCGAGGCCCTGCTCGCCGCGCTCGACGACCGGCTGCGCACCACGGCACTGGACGACATCTCGGTGGCCGACCTCACCGTCTCCGCGGGGATCACCAGGTCCGCGTTCTACTTCTACTTCGACTCCAAGGCCGCCGCCGTGGGCGTCCTGCTCGCCGCCGTGCAGGACGAGGCCCTGGCCGCGGTCGAGACGATCATCGGCGGCGAGGGAGACTTCCGCACGCGCGTGGCCGGGGCCCTCGAGAAGCTCACCGACCGCGTGTTGGAGAACGCCCACATCTACCGGGCCCTGCTCACCGCCCGCAGCAAGCACGAACAGACCCGGGCGCTGTGGAACGACGGCCGCCGGACGCTGGCCGCCCCGATCGCCGAGTTTCTGCGCACCGAGCGCACGGCCGGTCGGGCGCCGGACGGCGTGGATCCCGAGGCACTCGCGGTGGGGCTGATCCACATCAACGAGACCGTGCTCGAGCAGCTGGCCTACGACACCGACGGCCCCCGCGAGCCGCTGCTCACCGTCGCCACCGACATGTGGGTCCGCTCGGTGTACGGCCGACCCGACCCCGCGGTGGACGCCGCGGCAGACCCAGGGAGAACCGCATGACCAGCCCCGTCGACATCGCCTTCCGCTCCGGATCGGGGCCGGACGCCGCCGAGTGTCGCGGCTGGTTCCTGCCCGCCGCCGGCGGGGCGGAGAGCGCCGGTGACGCCGCCCGGGCCAGCGAGGCGGGCAGCCCCTGCGTGGTGCTGGCCCACGGGCTGGGCGGTACCGCGGACTCCGGCCTCATGCCGTTCGCGGAGGCGTTCGCGGCCGCCGGGTACGCCGCGCTCGTCTTCGATTACCGAGGCTTCGGGCGCTCCGACGGCCAGCCCCGCCAGGTCGTCTCCCCCGCCCGCCAGCAGGACGACTACCGGGCCGCCATCGCCGCCGCGGCCGCCCAACCCGGCGTCGACCCGACGCGCATCGTGCTGTGGGGCTGCTCCCTCGCGGGCGGTCACGTCCTGGAGGTGGCCCGGGGCCGCGACGACATCGCGGCCGTCATCTCCATGGTCCCCCTGGTCGACGGGCGGGCCGCCGCACTGGCCGCGGCCCGCCAGCACACGCCCGCCTCGCTCCTGCGGGCGACGGGGACCGCGATCGCCGCCAAGGCCGTGGCGGCGACGGGACGCCCCGAACCGCTGCTCCCCCTCGTCGGCCCGCCCGGCTCGAGCGCGCTACTGTCCCTTGACGGGTACGAGGAGGCCTACACCTCCGTCGCCGGGCCGACCTGGCGCAACGAGGTGGGCGCCTCCATCGGCACCGAGCTGGGCTCGTTCCGGCCCGGCCGGCACGCGGAAGACCTCGTCGTCGTCCCCGTGCTGGTCCAGATCGCCGACCTCGACCGCAGTGCCCCACCGCACGCCTCCGCCACGGCCGCCTTCGCCGCGCGCGCCGAGGTCCGGCACTACCCGGGCGACCACTTCGACCTCTTCGCCGGCCGGCCGTGCCACGACCGGGCCGTCGAGCACGCGCTGCACTTCCTCGAGAGGAACGTGGGCTGACCTGCGGAGTCACGTGCGTCGGCGATGTCGGCGCACGGTTCCACGGGCAATTCCCCCATGGTTGTTGACATGTCATAGAGGTCGGCCTATATTGGGTGACACAACAGTTAACTGCTCGGCCCCGCCGGCCGGGCAACCCCACCCGAAGGAGTCACCATGACCGCCAACCTCACCGACCTGACCGGCACCTGGACCCTCGACGACACCCACACCCGCCTGGGCTTCGTCACCCGCCACGCGATGATCACCAAGGTCCGCGGCTCGTTCAACGACTTCACGGGCACCGTCACCGTGCCCGCCGAGGGCATCGAGGGCGCCACCGCCCAGGTCACCATCAACGCCTCCTCGATCGACACCCGCAACGCCGATCGCGACGGCCACCTCAAGTCCAACGACTTCTTCGACATGGAGACGTACCCGGAGATCACGTTCACCTCCACGAAGATCGCCGCCAACGGCTCGGGCGGCGTGGACGTGACCGGCGACCTCACCATCAAGGGCACCACCAAGTCCGTGACCATCCCGTTCGAGTACGAGGGGACCGCCACCGACCCGTTCGGCAACCAGCGCGCCGGCTTCGAGGGCACCACGGTGATCAACCGCAGCGACTTCGACCTCACCTGGAACGCGGCGCTCGAGACCGGCGGCGTGCTGGTCTCCGAGAAGGTCACCCTGGAGATCGAGGTCTCGGCGATCAAGAGCGCCTGACCACTCGCCCGCCACGGCACAAGGGCCCGCCACCGCCCGGCCCCGCCCCACATAGTGCACGCTCGCCCCGGCAATTGCCGGGGCGAGCGTTCCGTTTCTGGGGCGGGGCC
>NZ_JABFAN010000012.1:20611-36720 GCF_017168155.1 Dietzia sp. KRD202
GGCGGGGCGGGGCCGAAGCCCCTAGGAGACGACGGCGAGGACCGCGGTGTGAGAACCGTCCGCGTCCTGCCAGGTCGCGCTGAGCGTGCCCGGCGAGCCGATGAGCGGGCGGTCGGCCTCCGCGTCGTTCTCCTCGGACACGATCCGGATGACGTGCAGAACCGAGTCGGAGCCCTGGCGGATCCCGTCGCCACCGCCGCGGATGTTGACCGGCGACGGCGTGATCGTGCCGTCCTCGACCTGCAGATGATCGGCCGCGGCGTCGCGGTGGCTGATCACCCGGCGGACCTCCGCGACGTAGACCGGATCCGCCGATGCGTCATAGACCCAGCGACGGCCGAGCACCGAGTGCTCCATCTCGCCGACCAGCGCGTCACCGGAGTCGTCGAGCTCGGACCCGCGGTAGGTCACGGGCACGTGGAAGGTGCGGGCACCGTCGGTGAGGAGGAACGACTCCATCCCGACCTCGCCGGCGGGATCGACGAACCGGTAGGCGGTCACCTGCTCGAGGCCATCCGGGTCGCCGTCGAACCACTCCTGGTGGCGGACCCAGGCCCGGAGCAGGTCCAGCTTGCCCGGGTCGAGGACGGCGTCATAGATCTCGGCGGTTCCACTCATGCGCTAAGACTCCCCGACTTCGCCCGGTCCGGCAAACGCGAACCGGGGCTGATGGGTGTATGAAGAAGAATTCGTGGGAGCGTCGTTCCCGCTGCGTAAGTGGGCAGACCACCCGCCCGCGCCGACCGTACTGTGATGCGGATCACAGCCAGTCCGTGGGGGTGGCCGTTACGGTTACCGCCGTATCGCCGGGGAGATCCCCCGGATCCCGATGGAAAGGTGTGACCCCCATGAAGAAGACCATCGCCGTGATCGGTTCCGCTGCCGCCCTGTCCTTCGCCGGTGCTGGCCTCGCCGCCGCCGAGGAGGCCACCGACCCGACGCAGGGCGCCGACGCCACCCAGACGGAGACCGACGACACGACCGGGGGCGAGCTCGACGAGGTCGAGACCCCCGCCGAGGTCTCCGACATCGCCGCGCAGCTGTGCGGCACCATCTCCGCCTACGACTTCCTCGGCTCCGCCGAGGGCGTGGTGCCCGGCCTGAGCGGCGAGGCGTGCGAGGCCAACGCCACCGCCGCCGTCGCGGCCGCGTTCTCCGGCGACATCTCCGGCGCCATCGACATCCTCCGCGGCATCGACGCCGAGATCCCGGGCGATGACGACGAGACCGCGGACGCCGGCTCGGCCGAGCTCCTCGGCTCGCTGGCCGGCGGTGACGCCGAGGGCGACGCGCCCGCCGACGACACCGAGCTGCCCGCGTTCGGCTCCTGATAGCGACTCGCGCGGCGGCGGCGACCAGCCGCTGACCGCGTGGTCATCCGACTCGGCCCCGGCCCCCTCGACGGAGCCGGGGCCGAGTCCTGTCTGCCCGCCCGGGCCGTCAGCTGCGGGGCTCCGGCGGCTGGGGCTCCGGCAGATGGGCCCCCGCCGCCACGAGGTCTCCCAGCGTCTCGGGGTCGATGTGCCCCGGCTGCGTCTCGGTCATGAACTCCACGATGATCCGCTCGACGGCCGCCGGGTCCTCGACATGCGGGTAGTGGCCGGTCCGCTCGACGATCGCCAGGCGACTACCGGGGATCGCCTCGTGGGTGGCGTGCCCGTGGGACATGGGGATGATCGGGTCGCGGTCGCCCCAGATCAACTGGAACGGCAATTGCCCGGCCAGGTGCAGCCGGTTGGCCGCCGACACCGCCTGCCCCTTGTTGTCCACGACCGCGCGCAGCGTCTTGAAGAACGTCCTGCGGTGACCGGGCCTACTGAGTGAGTCGTACGACATCCAGGACTCGGTGATCGCGTCGGCCCGGATGCCCAGGCCGGAGAAGAAGCGCCCCACCGAGTTCCCGGCGTTCACGAAGACCGGGGCCGCGCCGATCGTCAGCAGGAGTTCGGCGCCGGGGACGGCCAGCGCCCGGAGGATCCAGTTGACCTCCTTGCCCAGGCCGCCGCTGCCGATCAGGACGATCCGCTCGCAGTACTCGGGGTACTGGTAGACGAACTGCATGGCGACGCCGCCGCCGAGCGATTGCCCGATGACCGTGCATCGCTTGATGCCCTTGACCACCAACAGGTCGCGCAGGGCGGAGGCCATCGCGCCGAGCGAGTAGTCGTCGAAGTCGAGTGAACTCTCCCCGTGACCGGGCAGGTCCGGGGCGATGACGTGGAAGTGGGCGTCCAGGCGCGGGATGAGTTCGCGCCAGGTGGTCGAGCTACCGGCCATGCCGTGGATGAGCAGGATCGTCGGCTTGCCCTCGCCGGCACCCGCCTCGCGGTAGGCCAGCTCTCGTCCGTGAAGTGTCGCGGTCTGCATAGTGATTCCCCCTCGGGGACGGCCTCCCGCGCCGTATCTCGTCGCAGGGAGCACCTACCGTCATTGTGCGCCCCGCGGGGACGTTCACGCAGTTCCCCGTGTCACATCTGGGCCGAGAACTTCCGGATCAGCCGCCGGTGACGATGCCGGAACAGCGCACCGACCACCATCCGCACCACCGGTCCCGGCAGCACCGTCCGGGGTTCGGCCCGCAGGGTGTCGGTCACCCGGGTAGAGCCGTCGGGCAGGTCGTCGAGCTCCCGGCGGTGCTCCCACACGCGGCACGACCCCAGGCTCGAGCGTTCCTGGAAGTAGCGCGGCGCCTCCATCCCGGTGATCACCAGGTCGTCGAACTCGACCGGGACGATCCCCGCCAGCAGGATCCACGCCCGCCCCGCCGGGCGACCGAGCGGGAGGTCAGCGATCGTCGCCCCCCGCAGCGACCTGGGGAACCGCATCGTCAGCAGCGGGCCGAACTCGTCCGCGACGCCGTCGGCGGTGACGACCCGCGCCCACACCTGGTCCCGGGGCGCGGGCACGACGCTCGAGCGCACGACCACCACGCCGGGGGTCCGAGCAGCGGCCCGCCCGTCACCGCGGCGCATGGCCGCCGGTCCTCGCGGCCGGTTCGGCGGGAACGGTCTCGCCGTCGTGGTCGTGGAGGCGCACCTCGTCGTCGTCGCCGGTGGGGTGAGCAGCGCTGTCGGGCCCGGACACCTCGTCGCGCCCGGGCACCAGGCCCGGCCCGAGGTTCTCGACGTCGCCGTCCGCACCGCCCCCATCCGCGCCGCCGCCCCGGGCCGCGAGGTGGCGCACGACGGTGTTGGCCATCGCCGTGACCGGCACCGCGAACAGCGCGCCCACGACACCGAACAGGTACGTCCCGGCCGTGACCACGAGGATCACCGCCAGCGGGTGCAGCGCCACGGCGTGGCCCATCAGCAGTGGCTGGAGCACGTGCGACTCGACCTGGTGGACGACCACGACGATCGCCAGCATCGCGACCGCGATCGCCGGCCCCCGCTCGACCAGCGCCAGGACCGTGGGGATCACCCCGGCGACGAGGGTGCCGACGATGGGCACGAACGACGCGAGGAACACCACCACGACGATGGGGATCACGAACGGCACGCGCAGCAGCAGCGCGCCCAGACCGACCCCGGCGGCGTTGATCGCGGCCACGGTGAGCTGCGTGCGGGTGTAGGCGCCGAGGCTGCCCCAGCCACGGCGGAACGCGGTGTCGACGTGCTCGCGGCTCGCCCGCGGCAGCCACCGGACGAAGAACTCCCAGAGTTTCTCGCCGTGGTAGAGGAAGAAGAACAGCGACACCAGGCAGATGAGCACGCCCGCCACGGCGTCCACGGCCGTGTGTCCGAACTGGACCGCGCCGGCCGCGACCGCCTCGGAGTTCGACTCGATCCAGGTGCGGGCCTGGGCGACGGCCTCCTGCAGTCGGTCCGCGGTGAGGTGCAGCGGGCCGTCCTCGAGCCACCGCAGGGCGGCGTCGGTGCCCGACGAGATCTGGTCGCGCATCCGGGGTACGCCGGTCGCGAGCTGGGTGGTGACCGCCGCGAGCGCGGCGAGGATGACCGCGAGGACCCCGACGACGACGACGAGGGCCGCGGCCGCCCGAGGGACCCGCTCCGGGATGCGGTCCACCATCGGGCGGAGCATGGCCGCGAGCAGGACCGCGATCGCCAGGGGCGCGATGATCACCGACAGCCGACCGACCGCCTGCCCGACGAGCCACCCGCCGCCCGCGATGAGCAGCAGGCACGCCGACCAGCCCGCCGCCAGCACGACCGGGTACGGCAGGTGCGCACGGTCGAAGGGAGCGGCGGTCGGCGAGCCCTGGGTCATGACCTCGATGTTAAAGCCTTTTCAAGACTTCTCAGGTCACATCACGGGGCGAGGTCGGTCCAGCCCACGAAGCCACTCGGATCGTGGCGGCCCAGCACGCCGTGTTCGAACATGCCCCAGCCCTCCGCGCCGTCACACGTGGCCCGGGCGATGTGATCGATGGTCTGGTACGGCATGAACGCCTGCACGTCGGGATCCGCGAGGTCGTAGGCCGTGGACAGGCTCCAGCCGCGCCCCTTCCACTGGCCGTGCTGCCAGTCCGGGTCGCCCACGTATCCGGATCCCATGCTCAGTGGGATGTAGCCGAGGGTCTCCACCCCCACCACCACCGGTTCGCCGGTGGGCGTGGTGAGGTGGATCCGCGCGGTCTCGGGGTGCCGGGTACCGCTGCGGTAGTCGATCTCCACGCGCGGCCAGCCCAGCTGCTCGACCCGGCCGTCCTTCCACGTGCGGGTGGCGTGGCTCAGGGTGCGGTGACCGTCCGGGCTCTCCTGCATGATGATCATCAGCGCGTAGTCGTCGAACCGCAGCGGGACGTACGTCCACCAGTGGCCCTCACGCGGCTCGTCGGCCGAGCGACCCTTGGGCTCCGGGTCGCCGCTGGGACGAATGCCCCAGGAGCGGTCGCGGCTGCCCATCCACACGTCGGGATCCACGGTGAAGTCGGTGCCCTCGGCGGTGAGCGTGCCGAACCAGCTGCCCACCTGGGCGAAGCGTGTCGCATCGAGGATCGGCCGGGGCCCGTCGAGCAGCATGTGCCGCTCCTCGAGGACCGCCTCGAACGAGCCGTGCCAGGTGAGGTCGAACGAGAGGTCCTCGTGCTCGCAGAGCAGGCGGACGGTCCGCAGCGGCTCGATCACCTCGACCCGGTACCCGCCCACGACCGAGTCGAGGGACCGCTCGTCGCTGGCGTCGGAGAAGCGGACCGAGCGTTGCCGGTCGCCCTGTCGGACGGTGGCGAAGGCGTCGATCACGCCGAGATTGGGGTACACCCCCAGTCCGGTGACGAGGTAGACGTCCCCGGTCCGGTCGTGGGCGTTGAAGTAGTAACGGCCGTAGAAGTTGCGGTCACTCGTGGCGACCTGCGCCATCGAGAGCGGGGACTGGTGGACCGGGTACTCGTCGAGGGGCGCGGGCTTGATCGTCATGGACTCTCCTGGGAGTGCTCTGGGGCGGTGGTGCGGGGCGGTGGTGCGGGTCGGTGCAGGGGGCGGTGCTGCACGACGGTCGAGTGGGGCGGTTCGTACCGGGTGTCAGTCGGCGATCATCCGCGCGAGCATGGCGTGGTGCAGGACGTACTCGTCCGGGTTCTCGTGCGCCTCGACCTCGCCGAAGTGGACGCGGCGGCGCTCGATCTGCGACATCACGATGCCGTGGCGCAGGGCGGCGTAGGTGCGGAAGAACTCCAGCTCGCGAACCGGTGACCCGGTGAGCTCCTCGTATCGGGCGACCACGGCGCCGTGGGGGAACAGGTCGGGCAGGCCGGGGAAGTCCCACTGCTCGGCGATCTCCTGGAACATGTCGTGGAAGAACAGGAACCAGCCCAGGTCGAGCTCCGGCGGGGCGAGGGTGGCCGACTCCCAGTCGAGCACGGCGGCGGGTTCGACCCCGTCGAACATGATGTTGCCGATCCTCGCGTCGCCCCAGCAGAGCACGTCCGGCGACAGCTCGGTGGGCCAGTTCTCCTCGATCCAGTCGAACGCCCGCTCCAGGACCGGGATCCGGAGACCGTCCTCCCGGCGGGTCCACTCGTAGTAGGCGCGCTCGTTCTCCACGTGGGCCCGGAGACTGTCGACGCCGGCGGCCGGCGCGGCGTCCCCGAGCGCGGTCCGTGGGTCCGGGATGCCGTGAACCCGGGCCAGCACCTCCACGCTCACGTCGCGCACCCGCGCCCGCCCGGTCTCGTCCAGCTCCTCCACCACCCAGCCGCCGAACACGTACGGCGGGTTGTCGACGGGGACCCGGCCGGAGACACGGTCCATCACCAGGAAGGGCACGCCCAGGATCTCGGGCGAGTCCTCGACCCAGCGGACGTCGGGCACCGGCAGGTCGGCCCGCTCGCGGACGGCGCGCATCACGGCAGCCTGCCCGGCCAGGTCGTAGTCGGGGAACACCGGGAACGAGGAGGCCTCCGGCGCGAGTCGGGCCACCACCTCCGCGCGCTCGTCGCGCCCGTCCGCGGTCCACTCGGCGTCGAGCAGGACGGAGATGCTCGACATGCCCGAGCTCTCGGGGCGCCGGATCGACGTCAGGCGGACCGGTCCCGTGCTGCCCACCCGCTCGGCCAGCCACGTCT
Organism: Dietzia sp. KRD202; assembly: GCF_017168155.1. Taxonomy (NCBI): domain Bacteria; kingdom Bacillati; phylum Actinomycetota; class Actinomycetes; order Mycobacteriales; family Dietziaceae; genus Dietzia; species Dietzia sp. KRD202. The sequence continues at coordinate 27,135 of NZ_JABFAN010000012.1, forward strand.
CCAGTCGGGCCCGGACCTCGTCGAGGTCGGTGGTCGAGGTGATGATGTCGGTCTTGACGTCGTCCGCCGTCACGTCCTGGCTCATGTCCGTCGTTCCTTCTTCCGGTGACACGCCCTTCATCCAGGCAGTGAGCTAGATCACACCACGAACGTAGACTTGCGTCTAGGTTTTCCACCGACCGATATCGTGGACCCGGACGCACTGCGAGCCGCCGGGCCGCTGATGAGGGGACGAGACGACAGATGCAGACGTGGCCGCCGATCGACACCGAACCGCCGCCCGACTCCTCCCGGCGCGCGCACAACAAGCACGCGGTCCGCACGAGCCTGCTGCAGGCCGCCCGTCAGCTCTTCGCCGAACGCGGGGTCGCCGAGACCACGGCGGAGGAGATCGCCGAGGCGGCCGGCGTCTCCCGCGCGACGTTCTTCAACTACTTCCAGAACAAGCACGGCATCGTCATCGCCCTCCACGACGCCCACGTGGCCACTCTCGGACTGCTGGTCGACGACCTGCTGTCCGAGCCGCTGACCACCGCGGGTCGGCTCGATCGGTTGTTCGCGGACGTCGCCGCCACCGCCGCCACCGCGCCGGTCTACTTCGCGTCGCTGACCGGCGAGCTCGAGCGCGAACTCGCCGTCCCCGCCGTCAGCGCCGCCCGCACCGAGAAGCTGACGTCCACCCTGGTGCGACTGTTGACCCCGGGAGTGGCCGCCGGGGAGGTGCGCGAGGACCTGCCGCTGCGCTTCCTCGCCCAGATGGTCGGCTCCACCTACATCTCGGTGATCCGCTACTGGCGTGAGTCGCCGGACTACGACATCACGCTCAACAGTGCCCGGGCGTCGCACTTCCTGACCGGCGCCCTCGCCCCGGGGAAGGGCTGACCGGACGGTCATCGATTCACCACGGTCTACGGCCCCGGAGGCGCGAAGTTCACGTCGGTCCGGGTGGTCGCGCGACAGGTTGCAGACCTTCGCCAGTGGAGCAGAATCGCCTGCACGGCTGGAAAAGCCAGTGCACCCAGAACGATTCTCATCCCGAAGGAGTGCCGATGCCCGACAAGAAGTCCGACTCCAAGTCCGCCGCCCGATCCGCGGCCGAGAAGCTCGTCGACAAGGCCGAACAGTTCGCCGACGACCTGGCCGGCAGCGCCGACGTCGTCCCCGGCACCCCGGGGTCGCGACCGCCGACCGTCGCGGAGCCCACCGAGCCGACCAGCCCGCTGCCGCCGAAGGCCGACCAGAAGGGCGCGACCCCGTACGGCCCGACCGGCGCGGAGCCGCCCGGCTCTGTCACCGCCCGCGAGGAGGTCATGCGTCAGCAGGGCCAGTTCCTCACCACCGCCCAGGGCGGGCGCCTGTCCGACACCGATCACTCGCTCAAGGCCGGTCGTCGCGGCCCGGTCCTGCTCCAGGACCACCACCTGCGCGAGAAGATCATGCACTTCGACCACGAACGCATCCCGGAGCGCGCGGTCCACGCCCGTGGGGCCGGTGCACACGGGACGTTCGTGGCCAACGGCGCCGCAGCGAGCGTCTGCAAGGCCGGCGTCTTTGCCGAGGGCAAGGAGACCGAGGTCTTCGTCCGCTTCTCCACCGTGCTCGGCAACCGCGGATCCGCCGACACCGTCCGCGACACCCGCGGATTCGCGACCAAGTTCTACACCGACGAGGGCACCTGGGACCTGGTCGGTAACAACATCCCGGTGTTCTTCATCCAGGACGCGATCAAGTTCCCCGACGTCGTCCACGCCGCCAAGCCGCACCCGGATCGCGAGATCCCGCAGGCCCAGAGCGCGCACGACACCTTCTGGGACTTCGTCTCCCTGCACACCGAGGCGCAGGCCCACACCATGTGGAACATGTCGGACCGCGGCATCCCGCGCTCGTTCCGGATGATGGAGGGCTTCGGTGTCCACACGTTCCGGATGATCAACGACGCCGGCGAGACCAGCCTGGTGAAGTTCCACTGGAAGCCCCACCTCGGCGTCCACTCGCAGGTGTGGGAGGAAGCCCAGATCACCGCCGGCATGGACCCGGACTTCCACCGCCGCGACCTGGCCGACGCGATCGAGTCCGGCGCGTTCCCGAAGTGGGACCTGGGCATCCAGGTCTTCCCGGACACGGTCGACGAGAACGGTGTCAGCGAGATGTTCCACGGCATCGACCTGCTCGACCCGACCAAGATCGTCCCCGAGGAGCTCGCGCCGGTGCAGGTCATCGGCACGATGACGCTCAACGCGAACGTCAAGAACTTCTTCGCGGAGACCGAGCAGGTCGCGTTCCACCCGGGCCACCTCGTGCCGGGCATCGACGTCACCAACGACCCGCTCCTGCAGGGCCGACTGTTCTCGTACCTGGACACCCAGCTCACGCGTCTGGGCGGGCCGAACTTCGGCCAGATCCCCATCAACCGCCCCCACGCCCCTGTCAACGACATGCTCCGCGACGGCTTCCACCAGTCCGCCGACCACGTGGGCGTGGCGCCGTACCAGCCCAACAGCCTCGACGGTGGGTGCCCGTTCATGGCGGGCACCACCGACGGTGCGCTGGTGGAGGTGGCGCAGCAGATCGCCGACGCGCAGGTCGTCCGCGACGCCCCGGCGACGTTCGACGATCACTACTCGCAGGCGACGCTGTTCTACACCAGCCTCACCGAGGTGGAGAAGGCGCACGTCGCCGAGGCGTACACCTTCGAGCTGGGCAAGTGCTACGAGGAGGCCATCAAGATCCGGCAGGTCGAGCAGCTCGCGCACATCGACCATGACCTGGCCGTCACCGTCGCGTCGGGGCTGGGGCTGCCTGCTCCCGCGAAGGTGCCCGTGGCCGAGGTCGTCACCAGCCCGGCCCTGTCCCAGATCGGCAAGGAGTGGCCGTCCGACGGGCGCCAGATCGGCATCCTCGTCACGGAGAACTCCGACGTCGTCGCGGTCAAGGAACTCGAGCAGGCCGTGTTCGACGACGACATGGTCCCGCTCGTGATCGGCCCGGTCGGCGGCCGGCTGGGCGAGGGCGAGCCCGACGCGACGGTCGCGATCTCGCGGACCTATCAGACGCAGCGGTCCATCGAGTTCGATGCCCTCGTCGTCGTCGACCTCCCCGCCCACCCGCGGACCGACGTGCTCATCAGCGAGATGTACCGGCACAAGAAGGCCATCGCCACCCTGGCGCCCATCGACCGGTACGTCGACTTCGGACTGACCTCGGACACGCCGGGCGTGGTCGCCGTGGACGCGGCGGCCGGCGTGCTGCCCGCGCTCAAGCCGCTGCTGGCCACCCACCGGGCGTGGGAGCGGCCCGACCCGGCCCGCATCTGACACAGGGCACGGAGCAGTAGACGGACACCGTGGGTCGGGGATCGCGAGAGGTCCCCGACCCACGGCGTGCGCGGGTAGCGTCTCGGCCATGAGCCCCCACCCCGACCCCCGTGAGGCCGCCGATTGCGAGAGTCCTGCCGGCCTCCGCCTCGAGGCACGGCGGGTGATCACGGCTCCGGCAGACCGCGTGTTCGCCGTACTGTGCGATCCCGACGGCCACGTGGCGATCGACTCCTCGGGGATGCTCCAGGCGGCCGAAGGATCGGTGGTCACCGCCGAGGGCGACCGGTTCGTCGTCCACATGGACCGCGAGTCCCTCGGTGACTACGACATGGGCGAGTACGACGTCACGGTGATCATCACCCGGTTCGAGCCGGACGCCGAGATCGCCTGGACCATCGACGGGGCCATCACCCCGCCGATCGGGCATACCTACGGCTACCACCTGATCCCGCTGGGCGAGGGCGATAACGGCGATGGCGACGGCGCCGAGGGGGCGCGTACCGAGGTCGTCAGCTATTACGACTGGTCCGACGCGCACCCGAAGTGGCGCGACTCGGGAGTACTGCCGGTGCTGGACGCATCGGCGCTCAAGGCGACGCTCGGAATCCTCGACCGGGCGGTCAGGAGGGGATATGTCCGCGGCTGATCCGAATGCCCACCGGCCGGACCTGTGGTTCTCCCGCGACGGCATGGAGCTGCGCGCGGTGGACTCCGGGCCCGCCGACGGCGAGGCGATCGTCCTGCTCCACGGGTTCCCGCAACGCACCTCCAGCTGGGACCTCGTGTCTCCGCTCCTGCACGCGGCCGGGTACCGCACCCTGGCGCTGGACCAGCGCGGGTACTGCGAGTCCGCCCGCCCCCGTGGTCGACGCGCGTACCGGCTGTCGGAACTGGTGGGGGACGTCCTCGCCCTGCTCGACGCCGCCTGCCTGCCCGACGCCCACGTGGTGGGTCACGACTGGGGCGCCGCAGTCGCGTGGGGTGTCGCCGGAGCGCACCCGGACCGCATCCGCAGCCTCACCGCCGTGTCGGTCCCCCACCCCGCCGCCTTCCTCAAGGCCATGGTCGCCTCCGACCAGCTACTGCGATCCTGGTACATCGGGCTCTTCCAGCTGCCGTTCCTGCCGGAGCGACTGCTCACCTCGGCCGGCCCGCTGCCCGAGAAGGCCCTGGCCGGGATGGGGATGACGCCCGAGATGATCGAGCGCTACCGGCGCGAGATGGTCGCCGCCGGCGCGATCCCCGGGGGACTCGGCTGGTACCGGGCCCTGCCCTTCGCCTCACCGTCCCGCTCGACCGCGCCGATCCGTGTGCCCACCACGTTCGTGTGGAGTGACCGCGACCCGGCCCTGGGCCGCGGGGGCGCCGAGCGGACCCGCCACCACGTGGACGCCGACTACCGGTTCGTCGAGATGAGCGGGGTCAGTCACTGGATCCCCGACGAGCGGCCGGCAGAGCTGGCCGATGCAATCGTCGCCCGCGCCCGGTCGACCGCGGACGGCTCGGGTCCCGGGGCCTGAACTCCACCGCACCGGGTGCGCGCGGCCCGGTGCGGTGTCACGCTGGGCCGATGTTCTTCATCTTCGGTTTCAAGAACTCGTCCCGGAACCTCGGGCTGGCCCGGGCCACGTGCCCGAACTGCGGCAACGTCGCCGCACAGCGGGTCGACCGTCGGAAGCGAGCGTTCTCCCTGTTCTTCATCCCCATCATCCCGCTGGGGTCGTCGTACACGGCCACGTGCACGGCGTGCGGCATCACCACCAAGATCGACCGGTCGCGGGTCGACGGGATCCTGTCCGGCGCGTACTGATCCGGCCGCTCAGCTCTCCCGCGCCGGCACCGCTGGGGCCGTGGCCTTGTCCTCCCACGGTGGCGGGATCGTGGCGGCGACCGCCGCGGCAAGGAGGGTCGCGCCGCAGCCGAACATCAGACCGACCCGGAATCCGGTCTCGGTGGGGACAAACAGCCCCTCGAAGTCCATGGACATCTGGGTGAGCAGCACGCCGAGCACCGCGGCAGAGGTCGTGGTGCCGATGGAGCGCATGAGCGTGTTGACGCTGTTGGCCGAGCCCATCTCGGAGGTGGGGACCGAGGCCATGATCAGCGCGGGCATCGCACCGTAGGCCAGCCCCACACCGCCGCTCACCACGATGCCGACGGTCATCACACCCCAGGTCGATCCCATGAGGAACAACCCGGACGCATAGCCGACCGCGACCACCAGCGCTCCCAGGATGAGCGTGGTCTTGGGGCCGCGGGTGCCGATGAGTCGCCCGCTGAGTGGGGAGACCGCCATCATCGCCAGTCCGCCGGGCGCGCTCCACAACCCCATGGCCACCATCGACTGGCCCAACCCGTGTCCGGTCTCGACCGGGAGCTGGAGAATCTGGGGCATGATCAGCAGCTGCGCATAGAGGCCCATGCCGATGGTCACCGAGGCGATGTTGGTCATCAGGACGGGGCGACGGGCGGCAACCCGCAGGTCCACGATCGGTGACGGGTGCCGGAGGACCCACAGTGCCCATCCGGGCAGCGAGACCGCGGTGAGCGCCAGCAAGCCGAGGGTCAACGGGGAGCTCCAGCCCCAGTCGGCGCCCTTGGACACCGCGAGCAGCAGCGAGATGAGGGCGATCGCGAGCCCCACTGCGCCGATGACGTCGAGCGTGCCGTCCGGTTTGGCGGCCGGCAGCGTCCGGAGACGCACCATCATCATCACGATGATCGCCACGCCCAGGGCCCCGGACCCCCAGAACATCCACTGCCACGAACCGTATTGCGCCAGGGCGGCCGCCGCCGGGAGCCCGAGCGCCCCTCCCACTCCGAGCGAGGAACTCATCAGACTGATCGCCGGTGCGAGTCGACGCGCCGGGAGGATCTCGCGCATCGTGGCGATGCCGATGGGGATCACACCGATTCCCACGCCCTGCAGGGCGCGCCCGATGAGCATCGGCCACAGTGAGGTGGCCAGTGCGCACAGCACCGAGCCGACGACCATGACCGCCGTGCAACCGATGAGCACGTACTTCTTCGGATAGAGGTCTCCCAGTCGTCCCATGAGCGGACCGGCCACCGCTCCGGCGAGCAGCGTGATGGTGACGACCCAGGAGGCGTTGACCGCGGAGGTGTTGAGAATCGCCGGCAGCATGCCCAGCAGCGGGATGACCAGCGTCTGACTGAGAGACATGACGATGCCGCCGAAGGCGAGGACCGCGATGAGACCGTTCTCGTCCGACCGGACGGTGTCGGCGTCCCCACCGCGCGTTCGTGCCATCATCCCGTATCCTTCCGACCGAGGCTCGCTTCCGGAGCCTCTCGTCGGACATTACAGACAGGTGTCGAACGGGTTCTCGTTCCGGGCACGGCCACCGTGTTCGACATGGCGGTCCGACGTGGCGGAATCCTCGCCCACTATTGTCTGCCGCTGTCCGCAGTGCGACGATGAGCGGGTGGACACCACCGGCTCGACCCGGCGGATCACCCGCCGGCCCACCGTCTCCGTGGGGGCGTTCCTCGCCGCCACGGCCGTCGCACTGACCGCCGCCGTCACGGCCCCGGCCACCGCGAACGCCCAGGACTCCTCCGAGGCCATCCCGCGACTGTTCCCCGCTCCCGACCGCGTGATCGCCGTGGGCGGCTCACCCACGGGGCTGTGCGCGGGCGCGATCTCCACCACGCTCGACGGCGACGGGTACCCGGACACGGCGTCCGTCGCCTGGGCCTTCGCCATCGCCGGGGTGGGTCCGTGCAACCTCACCGCCACCCTCTCGTGGCGCAACCTCGACACCGGGGCCACCGGGGAGAAGATCGCGCAGGTCCCGTTCCCGCGGATCTCGACGGGCATCCCCGATCCGATCTCCCACCCCTACGAGGCGCAGATCTCCACCGGCCCGGGCCGGGTCGAATACCGACTCACCACCACCGGCGGGGCCGTCGCCGGGCCGATCGTCGTGGAGACGGTCGCCTACGACGGCTGACGACGCCGGGGGCGCGCAGCACCCGGACCGGGCAGCCGCTCCGGGCCAGCATCGTGTCGGTTGCCAAACCGGTTCCAGTAGGGGACGTGAGCATCCCCGGATGTGCTCTCACCAGCGGAATTAGAAGTGCCGCTAATTATCGTTATGTAAAGTAGTACTTGTTGGGAGCGTCCACTACTACTTGACGACATACTCAGCGCAGGCGAATACTCGGGACTATGGAGACCTCTCGCCTGGTCGAGCTCATTGATGCTCACAAGCACACCTACGGCGTCAGTGAGGCCGAGCTGGCCCGCCGAATCGGGATCACCCGCCAGAATCTGTACTTGTGGCGCACCCGCGGTCTGCGCGGCCTGCCGGCCCGAGCGACTCTCGATGGCATGGCTACCGAACTGCATCTTCCGTATGTCCGGGTTCTCGAGGCGGCCTTGCGCGATGTCGGCTACCTCGACGCCACCGACGGATTCTCAGGCGTACTGGCATGACCGCCCCTGACCCCCTCGGCCCGGCGGCCACCTGAGTCGTCTTTAGTCCTGCTTTGGAATTTCGACAGTAAAGCTCGCACCTTGGCCGGACCCGTCGCTGTGCGCTCGAATGTGCCCTCCGTGGGCTTCGACGAGTGCGCGAGTGATGGTCAGGCCGATACCGCTGCCGCCGCTGTGGCGGCCGCGTGAGGTGTCGGCTCGGTAGAAGCGGTCAAAGAGGTGGTCGAGGTGGTGTGGGGCGATTCCTTCGCCGGAGTCCGACACGGTGATCTCGACGTGGCGGCGCCCTACCTGCCCGCTGATGACGGTGACGGTGCCGCCGGCGGGGGTGTGGCGAAGTGCGTTGTCCAGGAGATTGCCCAGCACTTGTCCGATGCGGTCGGTGTCCACCGTCACCGGTGCGTCGTCGACGTGGGTGTGTAGCTGGACTCCCTTGTTCTCGTATCGTTCTCGGACGGCGTCGACCGCACGGGTGACCAGCGTCCGAGTAGTGGTCGGACTGGGGCGAAGGCGGGTGAGGTGTTCTTCCGCGCGGGAGACGTCGACGATGTCCGCGGCGAGTCTCTCCAGCCGCCGAGTAGCCGACCACAGAATGGTTCGGACGTCGTCGTCGAAGGTGTGGATGCCGTCGTCGATGGCTTCGAGGTAGGAGTCGAGTGTGGCAAGGGGTGTGCGCATTTCGTGTCCGAGGTCGGCCAGCATTCTGCGTCTGGTGGTCTCGGTGGCGTCGAGCCGTCGGGCGAGTTCGTTGACACTGTCGGCGAGATCGTCGAACTCGCGGCCCAGGCCTGGGCTAACGACCCGCGTGTCGTAGCGTCCACTGGCGATCTCGGCAGTCGAGGAGGTCACGGCGGTGACGGAGTGTTGAACTCTCCGGGTGAGATACCAACTCACCAGCAGCGCCAGTAACACTGCGATGGTCACCGCCAACCCCCACGCCACGATGATGGACGCCGTGAATGCTTCCTCGACGTGGGCTGCCTCCGCCGAATTATGATCGATGCCGGCCTGGCCCAGGTGAGGTTCCCCCGGATCCGTAGAGGGATCAGCTATAAGGGGAAGCGATGCCAGAGAAGCGCCAGAAGTACGACCGGGAGTTCCGTGAGGGAGCGGTCCGGATCGTCGAGGAGACCGGGAAGCCGATCGCCCAGATCGCCCGAGACCTTGGGGTCAACGCGGGCACCTTGGGCAATTGGGTCAATCAGGCTAAGGAAGCTCGGGAGGGCACAGAAGGCCTGTCCAGGGGCGACATCGAGGAGCTCAAGCGGCTGCGAGCAGAGAACGCGGAGCTGAAGATGGAGCGTGATGTCCTCAAGCGATCCGTGGTCCTGTGGGTCAAGGAGGCGACGAAGTGAGCGTGGCACGTTTCATCGCCGACCTTCAGGACCAACTACCGAGTGCCACACACTCTGGTGTGCGCCCTGCTGGGCGTGTCGCTGGCGTGGTTCTACAAGTGGCTCAAGCGGGCCACCGGGCCGGAGGCGGCCAGCGGTCTGCACACCGAGCGTGACCGCCGCCGCGAGGTCGTCGACCAGGCGGTCGCGAAGGCGTTCACCGCCGCAAAGGGCCGGCATGGATCCCCTCGCCTGTACTTCGACCTTCGTGACGAGGGCTGGCAGGTCAGCGAGAAGACCGTGGCCGACTCGATGCGCCGCCAGGGCCTCGTCGCACGCCGCATCAGACGCCGCAACGGTCTGACCAGGCAGGACAAGACGGCCCCGAAGTTCCCCGACCTGCTCAAGCGGGACTTCACCGCCGACAGGCCGAACGCCCGGTGGGTCGGCGACATGACCGAGATCCCCACCGTCGA
>NZ_JABFAN010000012.1:36820-49587 GCF_017168155.1 Dietzia sp. KRD202
GGGCTGCATCCGGTGACGCGCCGCGCGGTGTCGGCGGGCGGGGGGACGACGACGAGGGCGGCGATTCCGGCGGCGACCTCGCCAGCCGGGATTCCATGATGGCCGTGGTGACCAGCGAGCTGGCCGGCGCGTGCATGGGGCTGGTCTCCGCGCTCGGCGTGAGCCTTGGGCTGGGCGCGACCACGATCATGTCCCGCGGCACGCTGGCGCAGAAGGAACGCTGGCTGCCGGGGATCGTGACCATGGAGAAGGTCGCGTCATGGGCGATCACCGAGCCGGACTCCGGTTCCGACGCCTTCGGCGGCATGCGGACCTACGTGCGGCGCGACGGCGAGGACTACATCCTCAACGGCCAGAAGACCTTCATCACCAACGGGCCGTACGCGGACGTGATGATCGTCTACGCCAAGCTCGACGAGGGGTCGGGTGGAGCGGGCAGCACGGGTCCGGCCACGGATGCCGACAAGCGCGACCGCAAGGTCCTGACGTTCGTACTGGACAAGGGCATGGAGGGCCTCACGCAGGGTGCTCCGTTCAAGAAGATGGGCCTGCACAGTTCCCCGACCGGGGAGCTGTTCTTCGACAACGTCCGCCTCGGCAGGGACCGGCTGCTCGGCGAGTCCGAGGAGGGTCGCGGGGGCGACGGCCGCGAGTCGGCGAGGTCGAGCTTCACCGCCGAGCGGATCGGGGTGGCCACCATGGCGCTGGGCATCATCGAAGAGTGCCACCGGCTGTGCGTCGACTACTCCCGCGAACGCACCCTGTGGGGCCAGGAGATCGGGCGCTTCCAGCTGATCCAGCTCAAGCTGGCGAAGATGGAGGTGGCGCGGATGAACGTGCGCAACATGGTCTTCAACTCCATCGAGCGCGCCCGTGCCGGCAAGCCGCTCTCGCTCGCGGAGGCGTCGGCGATGAAGCTGTACTCCTCGGAGGCGGCTACCGAGGTGGCGATGGAGGCCGTGCAGTTGTTCGGCGGCAACGGATACATGGCCGAGTACCGCGTCGAGCAGCTCGCCCGCGACGCCAAGTCGCTCATGATCTACGCGGGCAGCAACGAGATCCAGGTGACCCACATCGCGAAGGGGCTCCTCGCCCGGTGAACCGTGGTCCGGTTGCTCCTGCGTCCCGCTCTCGTACCGTCAGGACATGGCCACCGAGATGTTGCACACGTACATGCAGGACCACCACGCCGGTGCCGCCGCCGGGATCGACCTGTTCCGCCGCGTGGCCGAAGACCACGAGGATCCGGAGACGAGGGAGATCGTCGCCCGCATCGGCGACGAGACCGTGGACGATCTGAAGATCCTCGAGGAACTCATGACGCTGGTGGGGACGTCACCCTCGATGCTCAAGGACCTGCCAGCCAAGGCCGCCGAGAAGTTCGGCCAGCTCAAGCCCAACCGGCGGGCCGCCGAGCGCTCCCCGCTGAGCGATCTGGTCGAGCTCGAGGCGCTGACCCTCGCCGTGACGGGCAAGACGCTCGGCTTCAAGGCGTTGCTCGACATCGACGACCCCCGGCTCCCCCGGCCCACGCTGGAGAAGCTGGTCGAGCGTGCGGAGCAGCACGGACGCGAATTGGAGCAGCTCCGTCTGCGGTGCACGGACGCGCTGAAGAAGAAGTAACCGGGCGGGGCGACGCGGGGGTCTGCCGCCGGTTCTATCCGACTCCGCTGCAGGCCCCGGCGTTGGTCGTCCCCGACCTCGGTCAGACGTTCCGAATCGCGATCGACCGGGTGTTGAGATAGCACTCCATGGCCTGGGGACCGGCCTCGGAGCCGTAACCCGAGTCCCTCACCCCGCCGCCCGACGGCCGCCACGCGGACGACAGACGACCACATCCGCTACTCCCCCTCGGGATCCGCTACTCCAATCGGAATAGCGGATCCGTAGGACGGGTAGCGGATGTGGTCGAACGGGCGAACGGTCGAACGGGCGGGTCGGCGCGTCAGGCCCTGGCGCCCTGCTGATCCTTCACCGCGGCCAGGATGTCGTCGACGCGGTCCTTGGCGTCGCCGAACAGCATCTGGGTGTTGTCGCGGAAGAACAGCGGGTTCTGGACGCCGGCGTAACCGGCGGCCATCGACCGCTTGAACACGATGACGTTCTCGGCCTCCCAGACGTGGAGCACCGGCATACCCGCGATCGGGCTACCCGGGTCCTCGGCGGCATCCGGGTTGACCGTGTCGTTGGCGCCGATGACCAGCACCACGTCGGTGTCCGCGAAGTCGTCGTTGATCTCGTCGAGCTCGAGGACGATGTCGTAGGGCACCTTGGCCTCGGCCAACAGGACGTTCATGTGGCCGGGCAGGCGGCCGGCGACCGGGTGGACGGCGAAGCGCACGTCGACACCGCGCTCACGCAGGGTGCGGGTGAGGTCGGCGACCGGGTACTGCGCCTGTGCCACGGCCATGCCGTAACCGGGGGCGATGATCACCCTCGAGGCGTCCGCCAGCATCTCGGCCGCACCGGCGACATCGATCTCGGTGTGCTCGCCGTGGTCCTTGCCCTCGCCCGACGAGGCCTCGATACCGAAGCCGCCCATGATGACGGAGAAGAACGAGCGGTTCATCGCCTTGCACATGATGTAGGACAGGTACGCGCCCGAGGAGCCGACCAGCGCGCCGGTCACGATGAGCAGATCGTTGCCCAACAGGAAGCCGGTGGCCGCGGCGGCCCAGCCGGAGTACGAGTTGAGCATCGACACCACGACTGGCATGTCGCCGCCACCGATGCTGGCGACCAGGTGCCAGCCCAGGGCCAGCGCCAGGGCGGTGACCACGATAAGCATCCACAGCGCGGGGGAGATGACGAACCACACGGTCAGCGCGACGAACGCCACGAGGATGCCGAGGTTGATGAGGTTCTTGCCCGGCAGCACCAGCGGTGCGGACTTCATCTTCCCCGACAGCTTGAGGTAGGCGACGATCGAACCGGTGAAGGTGACGGCGCCGATGAACACGCCGATGAACACCTCGGCGTGGTGGATGCCGAGCAGCGAACCGGTGAGCTCACCGTGCAGCTCGGGCTCGAGGTAGCCGTTCCACCCGACCAGCACGGCGGCCAGGCCGACGAACGAGTGCAGCAGGGCGATGAGTTCGGGCATCTCGGTCATCTGCACGCTGCGCGCGCGCATCAGGCCGATGACGGCGCCGATGGCGACGGCCACGACCATCAACACGATGCCGATGGTGGCGGGCTGGTGGTCGATGACCAGCGCGACGGTGGCGACCAGGGCCAGCGCCATGCCGGCGATGCCGAAGGTCAGGCCCCGGCGGGCGGTCTCGTGCTTGGACAGCCCGGCGAGCGACAGGATGAACAGCAGTGCGGCGACCAGGTAGGCCGCATTGGCGGCGGTCTCAACAGACATCTGCTCAGGCTCCCTTCGAGAACATGCCGAGCATGCGACGCGTCACGGCGAAACCGCCGAAGACGTTGATGGACGCGACGAGGATCGCGATGGCGGCGAGCGCCAGGCCGAGGGTGTTGTCGATCCCGACCTGCAGCAACGCACCCACGACGATCACTCCGGAGATCGCGTTGGTCACGGACATCAACGGGGTGTGCAGCGCGTGGTGCACGTTGCCGATGACGTAGTAGCCGATCACGATCGCCAGCACGAACACCGTGATGTGGCGCGGGATGTCCCCCGGCGCGACCGCGGTGAGCAGCAGCAGCAACGCCATGCCGGCGGCGATCAGGCCGAGCTTCGCGCCGGCCGACATCTTCTTCTTCTCAGGCTTGGGCTCGACCGGTTCGGGGGCAGCGGCCGCCGCGGGGGCGGCACTGACCTGCACCGGCGGGGGCGGCCACATGATCTCGCCGCCCCGTGTCACCGTCACACCGCGCTGGACCACGTCGTCCATGTCCAGCGCCCACGCCCCGTCCTTGTCCGGGGTGACCAGCTTGGTCAGGTTGACCAGGTTGGTGCCGTACAGCTGCGAGGCCTGGGCGGGCAGCCGCCCGGCCAGGTCGGTGTAACCGATGATCGTGACACCGCCCTCGGTGACGACGACCTGGTCGGGGACACTGCCCTCGACGTTGCCGCCCTGCGCGGCCGCCATGTCGACGATGACCGAGCCGCGCTTCATTGTCGCGATGTCGGCGGCCGTGATCAGGCGCGGTGCCTGCCGACCCGGGATCAGCGCGGTGGTGATGATGATGTCCACGTCGGCTGCCTGCTCCGAGTAGAGGTTCGCCGCGGCCCGATCGTAGGCCTCACTGGTGGCCTTGGCATACCCGTCAGTGGAGACGACCTTCTCCTCCTCGGGCACCTCCACGGGCAGGTACTCGCCACCGATGGATTTGACCTGGTCGGCCACCTCGGGGCGCGGATCGGTCGCGCGGACGATGGCGCCCAGGCTCGAGGCTGCCCCGATCGCGGCGAGACCCGCCACGCCGGCACCCGCGACCAGGACCTTGGCCGGCGGGACCTTGCCCGCCGCGGTGACCTGGCCGGTGAAGAACCGTCCGAAGTGATGAGCGGCCTCGATCACCGCGCGGTAGCCGGCGATGTTGGCCATCGACGACAGCACGTCCATCGACTGCGCCCGCGAGATACGCGGGACCGCATCCATCGCCAGCGCGGTCACGCCGCGCTCGGCGAGCAGACCGAGGAGATGTTCGTTCTGCGCCGGCGCCAACAGCCCCACCAGCGTCGCGCCCGACCGGACCCGCGCCACCTCGGCCTCAGTGGGCACGGCGACCTTCATCACCACGTCCGCCGACCACGCGGCGTCACCATCGGCCAGCTCGGCACCGGCCTCCGCGTACGCGGCATCCGCGAACTCCGCGCGCGTACCGGCGTCGTGCTCCACCACGACCCGGTAGCCCAGGTCGATCAGCTTCGCCACCGTCTCGGGCGTCGCCGCCACCCGGTTCTCCGCCGGGTTGGACTCGGCGACCACACCGATCACCGACGGCGCGACACCGGCATCCCGGACATCGGAGTCCGGCTTCATATCAGGGATCTCTTCAAGGCTCGAAGCCATAGGGCATCCTTTTACTGCGTTGTGAGCGAGCCGACGCGTGTGCGCCGGCTCTGACGTCTCGAGTTTTGGCGTGTTCTACGTATTCTCCACAGGCCCGGCACGTGTGTGCCCGGGGTGCGCTCCAGTCACCGATCCGAGATCAGAGCTCACGAAGCGGCTCGGGGTGGGATGGTTACCCCTGCTTCGTCCACCGTTACGGCGTCGTCCTCCGGCGCGGGCAGGGTGGCGCCACGTCCACCGGAAGAACTTCCGGCAGAGCCTACGGGACACAGTGGACCGCGAACGAGCCGGTGGGATCGTTTTCGGGGACCTTGTGACACATGCCATAGGCCCCGGATGCTTAGTGGCGTGAAGTTGGTGCGCAATGAAAAGCACCCCGGACCGTCAGAGACGATCCGGGGTGCTCCCGATCTGTGGGCGAAGGGGGACTTGAACCCCCACGTCCCGAAGGACACTGGCACCTGAAGCCAGCGCGTCTGCCATTCCGCCACTCGCCCGAGTAACGCCCGAATACGTTAACACGCGGCGTTCCGACCGCACTAATCGGCTGGTGAGGGCTTCCCTGCGGCTGGAAGCGTGCTTCCCACCGCCACCGCCTCTATGATCGACCGGATGCCGCCGCGGGCGGCGCGAGGACAGCCAGGCCGGCAAGATGGCCGGGCCCACCACGAGGAAGGAGGCGAGGCGTGGGGATCGTCGGAAAGTTCGAGCGCACCCTGCAGGGCGCGGTCGGCGACGCGTTCGCCCGCCTCTTCGGCGGGAGAGTCGTGGCGGCCGAGGTGGAGTCGCAGCTCCGCAAGCAGGCGGAGGCCTCCCTCAAGGTGGTCGACGGGCACCTGTTGGTGTCCAACAGCTACACCATCACCCTGGCCCGGTCGGACTACGCCTCCTTCACCGAGGACGAGGCCCTGGCCGTCAAGACCTTCTCCCGCCACCTGTCGGACCACATCTCCGAGCAGGGCTGGGAGACCTACGGCCCGGTCACCGTGACCTTCGTGGAGCGCGATGACCTCCACACCGGACAGATGCGTATCGACGGGGTCGTGGACCCCGACGCCGTCCCGTTCCACATCTCGGCCGCCGCACCGGCGCCGGCGCCGGATCATCCGGCGCCGTCGTCGCCGGGTGGGGACCGACGGGGCGTGGACGAGCCGAGTGCGAGCAAGGAGAACAGCGACATGCAGGCACCCGCTTCCAACTACCCGGTCTCGACCGGCCCCGGAGCCCGGGGCGCGGGCTGGGGTGGCCCGTCGGACGCCCCGACCCAGATCACCCAGGGCCGGGCCTCGCTGACGGTCACGCTGCACCTCGAGGACGGCTCGGGGCGCACGTTCCGCCTCCAGCGGGGCTCTAACCTGCTCGGACGCGGGCAGGACGCCGCGTTCCGCCTTCCCGACACCGGGGTGTCACGCCAGCACGCGGACATCCATTTCGATGGTCGGGAAGCGGTTCTCACCGACCTCGGCTCGACCAACGGCACCACGGTGAACGACGGGCCGATCCAGGACTGGCAACTCGCCGACGGCGACGTCATCAGGGTCGGACACTCGGAGATCACCGTCCGGTTCGACTAGCCTCGACACGGATGACCCCCGGAACCACCGGGGGCGGCCACACGTTGTCCGAGGTGAATCGGCGGGCGAGGGGAGGACGGCACCAGTGCAGGGACTCGTTCTGCAGCTCTCGCGCGGCCTGTTGCTGGCGCTGTTGTGGCTGTTCATCTACCTCACCCTGCGGGCGCTGAAGACCGACGTCTTCGGCAACGTGGGGATGCGGTCGTCCGGCCGCGGCGAGCGCCGGGGCGGGATGTTCGGCCGCGGTTCCCGGGCGATCCGGCATCTCGTGGTCACCCAGGGCGCGCTCGCAGGTACCCGGATCACCCTGTCCGAGCAGCCGGTCCTGGTGGGCCGGGCCGACTCGTGCACCCTGGTGATCGACGACGACTACGCCTCCAACCAGCACGCCCGCCTGTCCCCGCACGGCCCCGACTGGTTCCTCGAGGACCTCGGCTCGACCAACGGCACCTATCTGGACAGATCGCGGGTGACGACCCCGGTCAAGGTGGACGCCGGCACGCCGATCCGGATCGGCAAGACCGTGATCGAGCTGCGCACGTGACCCCGGCGCTCGTCTACACCGCGCGCTCACATCTGGGCATGGTGCGGGAGAACAACGAGGACTCGGCCTACGCCGGACCCCGGCTGTTGGCCCTCGCCGACGGCATGGGCGGCCACGCCGCGGGTGAGATCGCCAGCCAGTTCGTCGTGGCGGCGCTGGCGCGGCTCGACGAGGACGAACCGGGGCAGGATCTCACCGGGGCCCTGACCCGCGCGCTGACGGTCGGCAACGAGGCGATCGCCTCCCACGTCGAGGCGTACCCGGAGACCGACGGCATGGGGTGCACGGCCACCGCGCTGCTGTTCGACGGCCGCCGCATGGGCCTGCTCCACGTGGGTGATTCCCGGGCCTACCTGCTGCGTGACGGGACGCTGACCCAGATCACCAAGGACGACACCTTCGTCCAGTCCCTCGTCGACCGCGGGGAGCTCTCCGCCGACGAGGCCCACACCCATCCGCGGCGCTCGCTCATCCTCAAGGCGCTGACCGGGGAGCCGGTGGAGCCGACCGCCGTCATCCGCGAGGCGCGGGTCGGCGACCGCTACCTGCTCTGCTCCGACGGCCTGTCCGACCCGGTGAGCACCGAGACGATCGCCGAGACGCTGGCCACCGGCACCGTCGAGGAGGCCGCGGACCGGCTGGTCCAGCTGGCGTTGCGCTCGGGCGGGCCGGACAACATCACGGTCGTCCTGGCCGACGTCCTGGACTCCCCGCGCGACGCGCCGGTCATCCCGGTGGTGGTGGGCGCGGCGTCGGGCGACGAGCCGGGCCAGATCGACCCCGCCGCCGACCCCTACTCCGACACCGCGGCCGGTAAGGCCGCCGCGTTCTCGCGCGCCCAGGTCGCCTCACGCGGGGGAGCCGCCGGCACGTCCGGGGCAGCCGGCGCGTCGGGTGACGGGCGTGGGAACGGATCCGACGACGACGAGGTCGACGCCGCCCCACCGCGCGGCAGCAGATGGCGTTTCGCCCTGAGCGTCGTCGGGGTGCTCGTACTGCTGGCGGGGATCGTGGGCGTGTCCGCGCTGCTCGTCCGCAGCAACTACTTCGTCACCGAATCGGACAGCCAGGTCGTGGTGAAGAGGGGCATCTCCGGGGAGGTCTTCGGCATCTCGTTGGCCTCGGTCATCCAGGTGGGGTGCCTGACCCGCGAGGGCGACCTGACCATGCACTCCCCCGATGCCATCCCCGCCGGGTGCGACGTGTTCACCCTCGGGGATCTCCGCGAACCCGCCCGGGAGACGGTCCGCGCCGGACTGCCGTCGGGCAGCCTCGCCGAGGCGGGCGCCCAGGTCTCCCGGCTCACGGAGGACAACCTCCTGCCGCCGTGCGAACCCCGTGAGCAGCAGGAGCGCCCGCGCGAGCAGACCTCGTCGTCGTCCTCTCCCACCGGGTCCCCCTCTCCCACCGAGACGCCCTCTCCCACGGGTTCCCCCTTACCCACCGGGTCGCCGTCGCCCGGCGAGCCGGTGGGTAAGGGGGAACCCGTGGGAAGCCCACGACCCCCGCACCTGTGCCCGGGGAGACCTGCCGGGCGGTGAGCTGATTCATGTCCTCCCCCGCATCAGCCTCACCATCGTCGGCCTCACCCGCATCCGATCCCCGCGGCCAGGCGGTGCCCGACAGCCCGCGCCGGGGCAAGGAACTGGTCCTGCTCGTCGCCGCCGCGGTGATCGTCGGGTTCTCGCTGCTGCTGGTCCAACTCGCCCAGGAGCAGGAGCTGTCCCTGGCGCTGCTGTGGATCACCCTGGCGTTCCTCGGCCTCGCCGGCGGCGCCCACCTGCTCATCCGCTGGCTCGCCCCCTACGCCGACCCGGTGTTGCTACCGGGCGTCGCGCTGCTCAACGGGCTGGGGCTGGTGCTCATCTACCGGCTCGACCTGTCGTACGCGGCCAACGCCGCGGCGGCCGGGAACGACCCGCCCGGCATGGACGTCACCCGGCAGCTGCTGTGGACGTTCCTCGGCCTGGCCGTGATGGCGGTCGTGCTGTACTTCCTGCGCGACCACCGCGTCCTGGCCCGGTACGGCTACACGATGGGGTTCGCCGGCCTCGCACTGCTGGCGATCCCGGCTCTGCTCCCCTCCCGGTTCTCCGAGATCAACGGCGCCAAGAACTGGATCATCCTGCCCGGGTTCACCATCCAGCCCGGCGAGTTCGCCAAGATCCTGCTCATCATCTTCTTCGCCTCGATCCTGGTGGAGAAGCGCGAGCTGTTCACCACCGCCGGCAAGCGCGTGCTGGGCGTGGACCTGCCGCGCGCCCGCGACCTCGGGCCGATCATCGTGGCCTGGTTCCTGTCCCTGGGCGTGCTGGTGTTCAACACCGACCTCGGCATGGCGCTCCTGCTGTTCGCCACCGTGCTCACGCTGCTGTACGTGGCCACCGAGCGGGTGAGCTGGCTGCTCATCGGCGTGGTCCTGGTCGCCGTGGGCGGCGTGCTGGCCTACGCCCTGTTCGGGCACGTTCGTGTGCGGTTCCAGATCTGGCAGGATCCCTTCGCGTTCTTCGACACCGGCGGCTACCAGAGTTCGCAGGCCCTGTTCGGCCTCGCCTCCGGCGGCATGGGCGGCACCGGGCTCGGCAACGGCCGACCCGACCAGGTGCCGTTCGCGAACACCGACTTCATCACCTCCACCATCGGCGAGGAACTGGGCCTGATCGGCCTCGCCGCGGTGCTGATGGTCTACGCGATCCTCATCCTCCGCGGCATCCGGGTCGGCCTGACCATCCGCGACAGCTTCGGCAAGCTCGTCGCCGTGGGCCTGGCGTCCACCATGGCCATCCAGATGTTCGTCGTGGTCGGCGGCGTCTCCACCCTCATCCCCCTCACCGGCCTGACTCTGCCGTTCATGGCCTACGGAGGCTCCAGCCTGTTGGCCAACTACGCACTGGTCGCCATCCTGCTGCGCCTGTCCCACGACGCGCGCCGGCCGCTGCCCACCCCACGTCAGGCACCGGCGCTGGCAGAGGCCGCCACCGGCATGATGCGGGCGCCCAAGCTGCGCGCGCCGGGCCGGAGGAACGGGTGAGCGCCGCGTGAACACCGCCATCCGACGGGTCGCGATCGCCGCCATGGTCATGGTGGTGGCGCTGCTGCTGCAACTGACCTGGGTCCAGGTCTTCCGCGCCGACGAGCTCCGTGCCGACCCCCGCAACACGCGGATGCTCCTCGACGAGTACTCCCGCCAGCGCGGCCAGATCACCGCCGGCGGACGGGTGCTGGCCATGTCCCTGCCGTCGGAAGGACGCTTCGAGTTCCAGCGCACCTACCCCACCGACCCGGTCGTCTTCGGCCCCACCGTCGGCTACTACTCGCTGCAGTTCGCCACCGCCGGGGTCGAGCAGACCCAGGACGCCTTCCTCAACGGCTCCGACCCGAGACTGCTGTCCCAACGGATCACCGGTCTGATCTCGGGCCGCACCCCGCAGGGCGGCTCGGTGGAGCTCACCCTGGACCCCACGGGCCAGGAGGTCGCCTACGAGGCCCTGCGGCGCGGCGCGGGCCAGGGGCCGTTCGTGGGCTCCGTCGCCGCCGTCCGCCCCTCCACCGGTGAGGTGCTCGCACTGGCCTCCAGCCCATCCTTCGACCCGGGCGCCCTGTCTAGCCTGGACCCGGAGGTCCGCGCGCAGGAGATGGCGCGCATCGAGCAGAGCCCGGACCGGCCGCTGCTCAACCACGCCACCCAGCAGTCCCTCCCGCCCGGCTCCACGATGAAGGTCATCACCACCGCCGCCGCGCTCGAGCAGGGCATGGGGCCCGAGACCCCCGTCTCCGGCGCCGACCGCACCCTGCTGCCGGGCACGTCCACCTACCTGGAGAACTACGCCGGCCAGACCTGTGGCGGCAGCACCGTCACCCTGCGCACGGCCCTCGAGAGGTCCTGCAACGTGCCCTTCGTCGAGCTGAGCCAGGAGATCGGCGCGGAGGCCTTCACCGAGATGGCGGAGAAGTTCGGCGTCGACGGCACCGCCCCGGATGACTTCGGCATCCCGGTCGCACCGTCGGGCCTGGGGCAGATGGAGGACGACGCCCAGCTGGCGATGAGTTCCATCGGGCAGAGCGACGTCCGGATGACGACCCTGCAGAACGCCATGGTGGCCGCGACCGTCTCCAACGGCGGGGTCCGCATGAAACCGCAACTCATCAAGACCCTGACGGCGCCCGACCTCTCCGTCGTCCAGGGCTTCACGCCCCGCGACGCCGCCCGCGCCCTCACCGACGAGCAGGCCGGCACACTCACCGAGATGATGGTCGCCGCCGAACAGGGCGCCGGGGGCGGCTTGCCCGGGGTCACCGTGGCCTCCAAGACCGGCACCGCCGAGCACGGCGTGGACTCCTCCGAGTCCATCCCCTACACCTGGTACATCGCGTTCGTCCCCGGCCGTGACGTGGCGGTGGCCGTGGCGATCGAGTCCGGGCCCGGGGTCGATCGCAGCACCGTCGGGTCCACCTACGCCGCACCCATCGGTCGCGAGGTCCTGGGCGCGCTGCTGGGAGGGACGCCGTGAGTCTGAACTCCGGCGCGGTCCTGTCCGGCCGCTATCGCCTACTGCGCCTCATCGCCACCGGCGGTATGGGGCAGGTGTGGGAGGCCGACGACGGCGTCCTCGACCGCCACGTCGCCGTGAAGGTGCTCAAGGCCGAGTACTCCTCCGACCCCGAGTTCGTCGAGCGCTTCCGGTCCGAGGCCAAGGTCACCGCGAGGATCTCCCACCCCGGGATCGCCACCGTCTACGACTACGGGCAGATCGACGACCCCGCCTCCGGGAACCCGCTGTCCTACCTGGTCATGGAACTCGTG
Organism: Dietzia sp. KRD202; assembly: GCF_017168155.1. Classification (NCBI taxonomy): domain Bacteria; kingdom Bacillati; phylum Actinomycetota; class Actinomycetes; order Mycobacteriales; family Dietziaceae; genus Dietzia; species Dietzia sp. KRD202. Next base: position 48,731 of record NZ_JABFAN010000012.1, read on the forward strand.
GTGGGCGAGCCGCTATCGGACGTCCTGGCCCGCGAGGGCACGCTGCCGATGCGGCACACCCTCGACATGCTCGAGCAGACCGGCCGCGCCCTCAACGCCGCCCACGCCATCGGCCTGGTCCACCGCGACGTCAAGCCGGGCAACATCCTCATCACGCCCGCCGGGCAGGTGAAGCTCACCGACTTCGGGATCGCCAAGTCGATGGGCGCGTCCGCCGTCACGCAGACCGGGATGGTCGTGGGCACCGCCCAGTACATCGCGCCCGAGCAGGCCATGGGCAACGAGACGTCCCCGGCCGGGGACGTCTACTCGCTCGGCGTGGTGGGTTACGAGTGCCTGGCCGGTCGACGGCCGTTCGTCGCCGACTCGCCGGTCTCGGTGGCGATGATGCACGTCCGCGACACCCCGCCGCCGCTCCCGAACTCGGTGCCCGGACCGGTCCGACGCGTCCTCGCCGAGGCCATGGCCAAGGACCCCGGTCGGCGCTACCCGGACGGCGAGGCCTTCGCCGAGGCGATCGCCGACCTCCGGGCCGGTCGCGATCCCCGTCTCCCGGGCGCGTTCCTCGCCGCCGGCGCCGCGGCGGGGGCTGCCGCCGCGGCCGCCGGCGCCACCGCCGCGACCACGGTCCTGCCCGATGACGACCCGGGCGGCGTGTACCGGGCCGGGGGTTCGCCCGACCCGACGCGCGCGTACACCCGCACCCACCCGGGCGCCGCCGGACAGCCGCGCACCGACGGGCCGCGGCCGGCACGACCGGCGCACCCGTCCCGGCCCCAGCCGGCGCCCGCCGCGACCCGGCGTCAGCCCGCCCCACCGGTCACCTCACGGCCCCCCCGCCGCGGCCGCGGCGGGGG
>NZ_JABFAN010000012.1:49687-70432 GCF_017168155.1 Dietzia sp. KRD202
ACGCCGACCCCCGAGCCCGCACCGTCACCGACCGGGGTCCCCCCGGCCCCCGACCTGCAGGACATGCTGGACTCCCTCACCTCGGAGTTCAGCTCGCTGATCCCACCCGAGGGGCAGCCCGGTGGGGGCCAGGGGCAAGGTCAGGACGAGGTGCAGGGCCAGGGACAGGCGCAGGGCCAAGGTCGAGACCAGGCGCAGGGCCAGGCCCGGGGCGCGGCCGAGGACCGTGTCGTTCCCGTTCCCGCCCGGTGGGCAGGGGTCGACGGATGACCACGCCTTCCGTCCTGGCCGGGCGCTACGAGATCGGTGAGCCCCTCGGTTACGGCGGCATGTCCGAGGTCCGTCGCGGGCGCGACACTGTCCTCGGCCGGGACGTGGCCGTCAAGATCATGCGCCCGGAACTGGCCCGCGACGAGACCTTCTACCAGCGCTTCCGCCGGGAGGCCCAGAACTCGGCATCGCTGAACCATTCGTCGATCGTGGCGATCTACGACCAGGGGGAGGAGCACACCGCCGACGGTTCGCTGCCCTACATCGTGATGGAGGTGGTCGAGGGCGACACCCTCCGCGACATCGTCAGGATGGACGGCCCCATGGAGGTCGAGCGTGCCCTCGGCGTGATGGCCGATGTCTGCGGTGCGCTGGACTTCTCCCACAAGAAGGGCATCGTCCACCGGGACGTCAAGCCGGCGAACATCATGATCTCGCGCGACGGCGCGGTCAAGGTCATGGACTTCGGCATCGCGCGCGCCCTCAGTGACTCCAGCTCGACCCTCACCAACACCTCGTCGGTCCTCGGCACCGCCCAGTACCTCAGCCCCGAGCAGGCGCGCGGCGAGACCGTGGACGCCCGCTCCGATCTGTACTCCGCGGGCTGCGTGCTGTACGAGATGGTCGCCGGCGTACCGCCGTTCACCGGCGAGTCCCCCGTGGCGGTGGCCTATCAGCACGTCCGCGAATCCCCCGCGCCGCCGTCCGCGGTCAACCCGGAGGTGAGCCGCTACGTCGACGCGGTGGTCATGCAGGCGATGGCCAAGAACCCCGAGAACAGGTACACCTCCGCGGGGGAGATGCGCACCGACCTGCTCACGGTGCTCACCGGCGGCCGCCCGGCGGCGCCCCTGGTGCTGACCGACGACGAGCTCGACGACGACCAGCGCCCCGACGCCCCCCACGGGTTCACCGGCGCGGGATACGGAACCGGCGCGTCCCGCTGGTCACCCGGTGATGCGCCCACCGAGGCACACGACCTGCCGGAGCTGGCCGGTCGTGCCGCCGGCGCGGGTGCTCCTGCTGGCGCAGCCGGTGCCGGTGCCGGTGCCGGTGCCGCGCGTCCCGCCTCCCATCGCGGAGACGCCCGACGCCGCGACGCCCGACCCGACGACGCTCGTCGCGGGCCACGCGGGGTGGCCATCGCGCTCGCCGCCCTGCTGGTGCTGGGAGGGATCGCGACGGTGTCGATCCTGGCGACCTCGGGCGACCGCGGCGGTGTCGCGCAGCAGCAGGAGGTCACCGTCCCCGAGGTCGCCCAGCGGCCGGTCGCCGAGGTGGTCGAGGAACTCACCTCGATCGGGCTCGAACCCGTGCAGACCCCGGCGCCGCACCCCCAGATCCCCGAGGGGCACGTCATCTCGTCCGACCCCATCGCCGGCAAGCGTCTCGCGGTGGGCTCCGAGATCAGCCTCGTGGTCTCGACCGGCAAGCCCATCCTCTCGGTGCCCAACGTGATGGGGATGTCCCCCGCCGATGCCCGGCTCACCCTCGAGGAGGCCGGGTTCCAGGTGGTCCCGGAGAACGAGGCCCGGCCGTCGACACCCGAGGACCAGGACAAGGTCGTCGACACCGAGCCCGGACCGGGTGCACAGGTGCCCTCCGACCGGCCGGTCCGGCTGACGGTGGGCTCCGGCCCCGAACAGCTCGCCGTGCCCGATGTCGTGGGGCAGTCCGCAGAGCCCGCGCGCGCGACCCTCGAGGCGGCGGGCTTCCGCGTGGACACCCAGCGGGTCGACGGCACCGCGCCCGAGGGCCAGGTCGTGGGCCAGTCCACGGCCGCGGGTCAGACCCAGCTCAAGGGCGCGACCATCACGCTCCAGGTCTCCGCCGGGAACCGGTTCGTCATGCCCAACCTCGTCGGCGACACCGTGGAGGAGGCCCTCGGCAAGCTCGAACGGGCCGGCTGGCGGGGCGACCGCGGGCAGCTGGTGGAGCTCCCGCAGAACGACCCCGACCTCAGCCGGGTGGGCCAGATCTGGTCGCAGCAGCCGCCCGTGGGCGAGGCCGGCGTCAACGACCAGGTCGTCGTCCGGGTGATCCGGTTCGGGCTGGTGCCCGGCCCGGGCTGACCGGGCGAGCTGACCAGCCGGTCAGGCCAGGGCGGCGCCGCGGGTCCGGTCGAGCTCGGATTCCAACCGCACGACCAGCGTCTCCGAGGGCCGCTCGCCGCACATCCCCAGCCAGTTGGCGAGCATCCGGTGTCCCCCGTCGCTCATCACCGATTCGGGGTGGAACTGCACCCCGTGGACGGGCATCTCGCGGTGACGCATCGCCATGACCAGGCCCGAACCGGTCCACGCGGTGGGAACCAGTTCGTGCGGGATCGTCTCCGGCAGGACCGTCAACGAGTGGTAGCGCGTGGCCGTGAACGGGCTGGGGATACCGGCGAGGACTCCCGAGTCGTCGTGCGTGACCTGACTGGTCTTGCCGTGCATGAGCTCGGCGGCCCGGTCGACCGTCGCGCCGAAGGCCTCCCCGATCGCCTGGTGGCCCAGGCACACTCCCAGCACCGGGACGCCCGCGTGTCCACAGACCCCGATCAGCGGGATCGTGGCCCCCGCCCTGTCCGGCGTTCCGGGACCCGGGCTGAGCAGGACTCCGTCGTACCCGCTGACCACGCTCTCCAGCCCGGCCACGTCATAGCGGCCGTCCGGGCCGGCGAGCCTGGGGTCGTCGTTCCGCCACACGTCGCACTCCGCGCCCAACTGGCCCAGGTACTGGACGAGGTTGTAGACGAAGCTGTCGTAGTTGTCGACGACGAGGATGCGCATAGACGCAGCGTACTGCCGTCGCACGGGTGAGCGTCGGGGGCGGGCTTGGTAGAGTGGCCCCGACATCCCCCACCAGTTCGAGGACTCCATGCCCAAGTCAAAGGTCCGGTCCAAGACCGAGTACACCGACGCGGCCGTCAGCCGCACCCCCGTCAAGGTCAAGGGGACCCCGACCGCGCGGTGGTACCTGGTGCTCATGCTCGCGCTGATGATCCTGGGCCTGCTCTGGCTGGTGACGTACTACATCGCCGGTGAGCGGATCCCGTTCATGGCCTCTCTCGAGACGTGGCAGAACTTCGCGATCGGTTTCGGTCTCGCGGTCGTGGGGCTCCTCATGACCATGAACTGGCGCTAGCCGGCCCGCCCGGCCGCACTCCCCGGGCACGTTCCGCCTGTTCCACAGGTTTATCCACAGGTCACCCCCCGCCCGACGCGGGGGGTGACCTGCATTTTCTCTGAGAACGCTGCATCCATGCAGGTCACGGGGCTCTGGTGAGGTAAAGAGGGGTCTCGACCCGCCTTTTCCACACCCCTCACACGCTGTGGAGAACTTCCTCCACACTGGGGATAACGCCTGTGTGTTGACGATGCCGACGACGCCGCAGGTCGGGACCGCGTCGACTCGAACGGCAGTCGAACTCCACCCGTGTTATTCATCCACAGTGTGGATAGCGCCTGTGGATAGGGGAGGATGTCCGGCATGAGTGGTGACGCCGTGTCGGGAGCCGGTCCGCGGGCGGCGTCGTGGTCACCCGGGGCCCTGTGGCCGGGCGTGCAGATCCTGCTCGGGGTGATCCTGGTGGTGATCGGCCTGCAGCGGCAGGATCCGCTCGCACTGCTGCTCACCGGCCCGGCGGCGCTGTTCCTCACCCTGTCGGGTGTGTCCCACCTGGTCCGGCGGCCCCGACTCGAGGTGGTGGACGGGCAGTTGGCGATCAAGAGGCTCCGCCGCGTGGACTTCGTCCCGCGGTCCGAGGTGGTGGAGGTTCGCCTGCTGGGGGTCTCCCGATGGGGGGCGCGGCAGCACCTGCTGCGACTCGAGTACACGGACGAGCGGGGTCGCGAACGACTGGACGTGTTCACCCGGCTCGATCTGGGGGCGGATCCACGGGACGTGGTCGACGCGCTGCACCGTCTGGGATTCGGGGCGGTCGGCCACGGCCGGTGAGGGTCAGACCGCTCCCGGCGGACGACGCGGGGGTCGGACGATGTGGGGGTCGACCGACGCGGGGTCAGACGCCGGTGGGAATCAGCGGGTGACGAGGAACCCGAACGTCATGGTGTCGGCCGCGAACCACCCGGCGGCACCGACCGACCCGACCACGACGAGGAAGCCGGCCCACGAGACGACCTCGCGGCCCGTGCGGCCCACACGCCGCGGCATCCGGCGTGGCACCACCACCAGAGCGAACGCGGCGACGGCGCCGGCCGCGAGCCCGCCCAGATGGGCCGCGAGCGAGATGCCGGGCACGAGGAAGCTCACGCCGACGTTGAGGACGAGCAACACCCCGATTCCCCTGACGTCGAGGCGCATCGACATCGCCACGATCGCGTACGCGCCCATCAGGCCGAAGATCGCCCCGGAAGCGCCGGCCGTGAGGGCGCCCTGGCCGTAGAACATCACGGCCACCGACCCGCCCAGCGCCGAGCCCAGGTAGAGGGCGAGGAAGCGGACGTGCCCGATGCTGCGCTCGATCCCCAGTCCGAGGATCCACAACATGTACATGTTGAGCAGCAGGTGCATCGGGCCGAAGTGCTGGAACGCCGAGGTGAGCAGACGCCACCACTCGTCCCGGGCCGCCACCAGCGGCGGGAAGAGCGCCGTGGCCTCGAACAACGGCGACGCGTTGTTGGTCAGGAAGCTGCGCGCCTGCACGACGGTGGCGGCGTAGACGGCCAGGTTGGCGGTGATGATCCACGCCGTGACCGGCTGGAGGCGGAAGAATCTCGCGACCGCGCCACCGCGTCGGGTCTGGGTGCTCATGTCTCCCGGTTATCCGTGCTGCGTCTCGTTCGTGCGGTGTCCCGTCCCCGCCTTGTCCCTGCCGCGTGCCGGCCCTGCCGCGCTGCGGACAGACCGGCGGCGCGGGTCCGGGAATCCGGAACCCGCGCCGCCGGTCGACCGGGACCGCTCGGTCAGGAGATCTCGATCGACTCGATGACGACGTCGTCGGTCGGCCGGTCCATCGCACCGGTCTTGGTAGTCGCGATGGCGTCGACGACCTTGCGCGACTCCTCGTCGGCGACCTTGCCGAAGATCGTGTGGCGGTTGTTCAGGTGCGGCGTGGCGCCGACGGTGATGAAGAACTGCGAACCGTTGGTGCCCGGGCCGGCGTTGGCCATGGCCAGCAGGTAGGGCTCGGAGAACTGCAGCTCCGGGTGGAACTCGTCCTTGAACTGGTAGCCCGGTCCGCCCCGGCCGGTGCCGGTGGGGTCCCCGCCCTGGATCATGAACCCGGAGATGACGCGGTGGAAGATCGAGCCGTCGTAGAACGGTCCGCTCTTCTCACCCTTGGCGTTGGCCTGGGAGTAGTCCTTGGAGCCGTCGGCGAGACCGACGAAGTTCGAGACCGTCTCCGGGGCGTGGTTGCCGTACAGCTCGATGACGATGTCACCACGGTTGGTGTGGATGGTTGCCTTCTGCGTTGCGATGCTCACGCCACCCATCCTGCCACGCCGCAGGGACCGATGTCGGCGAGGTGGTGGTCGGTGTCGGGCCGCTGTGCCACCATCTACCCATGAGCAAACGAAGCGATCGCGCCGACGAGCGTAGGGCCGTCAAGCAGGCGCAAAAGGACCTGGACAAGGCCGGCACCGCCGCCCGGAAGGCGTTCGACCTCAAGGACCCCCGCTTCCTGGGCGAGGCAGCAGTCGCCGCCACCCGTGGACCGGTCGGCCTGGCCCTCTTCGGTGCCAGCCGCGGTATCCAGGTGATCCGGGATCGTCGCGCCGAGCAGGCCGAGCTCCTGGGCGATCTCGCCGCGGACGCGAGGCAGCACGCCTCCGCGCTGCGAGAGCAGACGTCGGCTCTGGCCACGCCGCCCCAGAAGCGCAACCCGCTGCGCCGCTTCGCGCCGCTGTGGATCGTGGGCCTCGCCGGCGGCGCCGCCGTCGCGGGTGCCACGGCCTATTTCCTTCGTGGCCAGGGCTCGCCCACCTCGCCGTCGGCGAGGCCCACGATCCACAGCGGCGCGAAGCCCCGCCGCGGACACCCACCCCGGCAGAGGCGGCCGCCGAGGGGCGCGACCAGACGACCGGCTCGGCGCCCGCGGCCACGACCGGCCCCGGCGTGACGGGTGACCCCGTGGGTTCAGAGACCGGTGAGGACCTGACGATCGAGTCCGCCGATCCCGAGGGGCCCTCGGACCAGTCCGCCGACACCTCCCCCGCCGCGGGCAGCGCGGTACCCGGTCCGGCGGCCGGGTCCGCACCGCAGCCCTCGGACGACCAGCCGGTCGGAGAGGCGTCCACGGACGGGACCGCGACCGACAAGTGATCGACCGGGACCCGATCCCCGACGACTCCACAGCCGACGACACCGCACTCGAGGTCATCGCGTCGAGCCTGCCCGAACTGGGTCCCCTGGACGTCCACGCGCTGTACAAACTGCGTGTGGACGTCTTCGTCGCGGAACAGGACTGCCCGTACGCCGAGATCGACGACGTCGACGCCGATCCCGGCACGATTCACCTGCTGGCCCGTGCACCGGACGGCGCGGTCGTCGCGACACTGCGGGTGTTCGGATCGGACGCGGGCGACGGGGTCATGCACATCGGACGTGTCTGCACGACGCCCGCCTGGCGGGGTCGGGGCATCGCGGCGCGGCTGATCCGCCGGGGGCTCGGGCTGTGCCGGGACCGGCCCGTGGAGATCGGGGCCCAGGCCTACCTGGAGAGGTGGTACGAGCAGTTCGGATTCGCGCGGTGCGGGCCGGACTATCTCGATGGGCGGATCCCGCATCTCCCCATGCGGCGCCACCTCCTAGAATGAGATCCGGCTCACCCCCTTCGATCCCTCCCGAGGACACACATGACGTCTGACGCTCCCTCCGGCTCGCTGGTCAAGGCTCTCCTCCCGGAGAGCGAGATGCCGACGCACTGGTACAACATCCAGGCCGATCTCCCCGAGCCCATGGCACCGCACCTGCACCCGGGGACCAAGGAGCCGCTCGGTCCCGAGGACCTCGCCCCGCTGTTCCCGATGTCGCTCATCGAGCAGGAGGTCACGCCGGAGCGCTACATCGAGATTCCCGAGGCGGTGCAGGAGATCTACCGGCTGTGGCGGCCGTCGCCCCTGATCCGTGCCCGCCGCCTGGAGAAGGCGCTCGGCACGTCGGCGCGGATCTACTACAAATACGAGGGCACCAGCCCGGTCGGCTCGCACAAACCCAACACCGCGGTCGCACAGGCCTATTACAACGCCGCCGAGGGCATCACCAAGCTCACCACCGAGACCGGCGCCGGCCAGTGGGGCGCCTCTCTGGCGTTCGCCGGTCAGGCCTTCGGCATCGAGGTGGAGGTGTGGCAGGTCAAGGCCTCGTTCGAGTCCAAGCCGTACCGCCGGATGCTCATGGAGACCTTCGGCGCCTCGGTCCACCCGAGCCCGTCGGACCTGACCGAGGCGGGACGCTCGTTCCTGGCCAAGGACCCGGACACCCCCGGTTCGCTCGGCATGGCGGTCTCCGAGGCCGTCGAGGTGGCCGCCGGCGACCCCGAGGCCCGCTACTCACTGGGGTCGGTGCTCAACCACGTGTGTCTGCACCAGACCGTGATCGGTGAGGAGGCCCTCAAGCAGCTGGGCATGTTCGGCGAGGACGCGCCCGACTACGTGTACGGCTGCGCCGGTGGCGGCTCCAACCTCGCCGGGTTGGCCTTCCCGTTCATCCGCGAGAACCTCGCCGGTGCCCGGACGCAGATCATCGCCGTCGAGCCCACGGCGTGTCCGTCGCTGACCGAGGGCGAGTTCCGGTACGACCATGGTGACGTCGCCGGCCTGACCCCTCTGATGAAGATGTACACCCTCGGTCAGGACTTCGTCCCGGACCCCATCCATTCCGGTGGCCTGCGCTACCACGGCATGGCGCCGCTGGTCAGCCACGTCAAGCACCTGGGCCTGCTCGATTCCATGGCGGTGGAGCAGAACGTCGCGTTCGCCGCGGGCGTGGAGTTCGCCAAGGCGGAGGGCATCGTCCCCGCACCCGAGTCGACGCACGCCCTCGCCGGTGCGATGGCCAAGGCCCGCGAACACACCGGTGAGGCCGGCACCGGACCGTCGATCGTGATCGGCCTCTCCGGTCACGGCTTCCTCGACCTCCCCGCGTACGAGTCCTTCATCCGCGGTGAGATGGGCTGACGCCTCCGAAGACCCCCCGACCGTTCCACACCCTCGATCACAGGAGCCCCCCTATGACCAAGACCATCGACTTCACCGACCGCGTCGCGATCATCACCGGCGCCGGCGGCGGCCTCGGCCGCGCCTACGCGCTCGCGCTGGCCGAGCGTGGCGCCAAGGTCGTCGTCAACGACCTGGGCGGCGACGTCCACGGCGAAGGTGGCACCCCCTCCCTGGCGCAGCAGGTCGTCGACGAGATCACGGCCGCCGGTGGCGAGGCCATCGTCGACGGCAACGACATCACCGACGAGGCCGCCGTCGCGTCCCTCGTGTCGACGGTGATCGACAAGTGGGGCCGCATCGACGTGCTCATCAACAACGCCGGCATCCTGCGGGACAAGTCGTTCGCCAAGATGGAGATGGACGACTTCCGCAAGGTCGTCGAGGTGCACCTCATGGGATCGGTCAACTGCACCAAGGCCGTGTGGCCGCACATGGCCGAGGCGGGCTACGGACGCATCCTCATGACCGCCTCCACCTCCGGTATCTACGGCAACTTCGGCCAGGCCAACTACGGCGCCGCCAAGTCCGGGCTCGTCGGTCTGATGAACGTCCTGGCGATCGAGGGCGCCAAGAAGAACATCAAGGTCAACGCGATCGCCCCCACCGCGGCCACGCGGATGACCGAGGATCTGCTGCCGCAGCGGGTGCTCGACATCATGGGCCCGGAGACCATCGCCCCCGGCGCCCTGTTCATGGTCAGCGAGGACGCCCCGACCAAGACCATCCTCGGTGCCGGCGCCGGCGTGTTCGCTGTGTCCCAGATGGTCGAGTCGCGGGGCGTCTACCTCCCCGACGACGCGCGCACCCCCGAGGTCGTCGCCGAGCGTTGGAACGAGATCGCGGACGTCACCGACGCCAACCCCCTGGAGTCGGCTTTCGAGCAGACCTCCAAGTACGCCGCGCTCGCCGCCCGCGAGCTGGGCCTGCACCTGGAGAGCTGAGGAAGGGCCGCCGCCGCGACACCCCGCCACCCCGGCACCCGCCGGAGCCCCCGCCGTCGAGAAGAGCGCTGGGCGGCGCGGCCAGCGCGGGCGGGGCGAGCGGGGGTCACTCCTGGTCGGCGAACTGCGTCTCGTAGAGCTCCGCGTAGCGACCGCCGGCTGCGAGGAGCTCGGCGTGCGTGCCCGACTCGACCACCCGGCCGGCCTCGAGGACGAGGATCGTGTCGGCGGCGCGCACCGTCGACAGCCGGTGGGCGATCACCAACGACGTGCGATCGGCCATCGCCTCGCTCAGCGCCTCCTGGACGGCGGACTCGTTGGTGGAGTCCAACGCACTGGTGGCCTCGTCCAGCACCACCACCGACGGGGCGGCGATCAGCAGCCGCGCGATGGTCAGTCGCTGACGCTCACCTCCCGACAGCCGGTAGCCGCGATCGCCGATGACGGTGTCGAGACCGTCCGGCAGCGACCGCACGAGATCCTCGAGCCGGGCCCGGCGCAGCGCGTCCCAGACGAGGTCATCGGAGACCTCCGGCCGCGCGAAGGTGAGGTTGGAGCGGATCGTGTCGTGGAAGAGGTGGCCGTCCTGGGTGACCATGCCCACCGTGCGCCGCAGCGACGACGAGGTGACCCGACGCACGTCGAGTCCCGACACCCGCACCGCACCCGAGTCGACGTCGTACAGACGCGGCAGCAGGGAGGCGATCGTGGACTTGCCCGCGCCGGACGACCCGACCAGGGCGATCATCTGTCCCGGTTCGGCGCGGAAGGAGATCCCGTGCAGGACCTCCTGGCCGCCGCGGGTGTCGAGGACCGCGACCTCCTCGAGCGAGGCGAGGGAGACCTTGTCCGCCGAGGGATAGGAGAACGTGACGTCGTCGAACTCGATGGTCGCCGGGCCCTTCGGGATGGCGACGGCGTCGGGGGCGTCGGAGATGAGCGGTTCCAGGTCGAGGACCTCGAAGACCCGCTCGAAGCTGACGATGGCCGTGACGACGTCCATCGGCGCGTTGGCCAGGGAGGTCAACGGGCCGTACAGGCGGGTGAGAAGCAGCGCGAGGGCCACGACGGACCCCGCGTCGAGGGCGCCGTTGAGTGCGAACCACCCGCCGAGCCCGTAGACGAGCGCCAGCGCCAGCGTGGACACCAGGGTCAGCGAGTTCATGAACACACTCATGAGCAGCGCGGTCCGCACGCCGATGCCGCGGACCCGGCCCGCGCGGGCGGAGAACTCCGCCGACTCCGTCTCCGGACGTCCGAAGAGCTTGACCAGGGTCGCGCCGCCGGCGTTGAACCGCTCGGTCATCTGGTCGTTCATCGACGCGTTGAGATCCGAGGCCTCGCGGCGGAGCCGCGCGAGCCGCTTGCCCACGTAGCGGGCCGGGAACAGGAAGATCGGCAGCAGCAGGACGGACAGGACGGTGAGCTGCCAGTTGATACCGGCCATCACGGCCAACGTGAGTACGAGCTGCACCAGGTTCGACACGACCCCGGACAGCGTGTCCGAGAACGCCCGCTGGGCACCCATCACGTCGTTGTTGAGGCGACTGACCAGCGCGCCGGTGCGGGTGCGCATAAAAAAGGCGACCGGCATCGTCTGGACGTGGTCGAACACCGCGCGGCGCAGGTCGAGGATGAGCCCCTCCCCGATCCGTGCGGACCACAACCGGGTGACGACCGCGACGATCGCCTCGATGATCCCGATCGCGGCGATGGCGAGCGCGAGGCCGATCACGACCCGGACCGGCGAGGCCTCGACGATCGCGGTGACCACGCGGCCCGCGAGCAGCGGTGTCGCCACGGCGAGGGTGGCCCCGAAGACGGAGAGCACCAGGAAGAAGACGATGCGCCGGGTGTGCGGGCGGGCGAACTGTCCGATCCTGCGGAAGTTCTCGCGGGTGAACACACTGCGGTCCAACGCGATGTTGTTGTTCTCGGCCCGCATCAGCGTGCGCATGGCGGCCTGCTGCATCGTCACGTAGCGGTACTCCTCCCGCGCCGGAGAGGGGCCCCGACGACCGTTCGGTACAACCCGGCACGGGGCCCACGTATTCCGGCCCGCGACCGCGGTGGCGTTCCTCGTCGTCGTCGTCCCGATCCGGTCTTTGGACAAAATCTGGGGTGATGTCTAGACACGGCGGGGGAATTTGTCTAATGTCAGGGGCAACACAGTGGCATACGCCACATCCTGTTGACCCGGAGGTCGTCTGCGATGTCCAGCACCGAGTACATCAGCCCCCCCGACGGGGCACCGCACACCCATCACGAGGGGGACGCCGCCGTCGAGCCCTACGCGTGGACCGACGCCAAGCGGTACCTGTGGCTGCTCGGACTCATCCCCGCGATGGGTCTGTTCGTGTCGATGCCGATCGTCGCCGGGTTCAACGCCCTCGGCTGGGGCGTGGCGGCCACCGTCGCCTGGTTCCTCCTCCCCTTCCTCGTCTACGTCGCGATCCCCCTCGGGGACCTCGCCGTCGGCGCCGACGGTGAGAACCCGCCCGACGAGGTCATGGACAAGCTCGAGGCCGACCCGTTCTACCGGTGGTGCACGTACCTGTACATCCCCTTCCAGTACGCGTCCCTCATCGCGGCCGCCTACCTCTGGTCCGCCGACGACCTGTCGTGGCTGGGCTACGACGGGGGACTCGGGATCGCCGCCTCGATCGGCGTCGCCTGGACCGTCGCGATCACCGGCGGGATCGGGATCAACACCGCCCACGAGCTCGGGCACAAGATCGCCGGCAGCGAGAAGTGGCTGTCCAAGGTCGCCCTGGCCACCACCGGCTACGGACACTTCTTCATCGAGCACAACCGCGGACACCACGCGCGAGTCGCCACCCCCGAGGACCCGGCCAGCTCGCGCTTCGGCGAGTCGTTCTGGGCCTTCCTCCCGCGCAGTGTGTTCGGGTCGCTGACGTCGGCCTGGCACCTGGAGTCCGAGCGTCTCGGGCGGCTGGGCAAGAGCCCGTGGACCCTGCGCAACGACAACCTCAACGCCTGGCTCATGACGGTCGTGCTCTTCGGCGGACTCATCGCCGTGTTCGGCTGGGAGATCGCGCCGTGGCTCATCGTGCAGGCCGTCTTCGGCTTCTCCCTGCTGGAGGTCGTCAACTACCTCGAGCACTACGGCCTGCTCCGCCAGAAGACCTCCGCGGGTCGCTACCAGCGCTGCCGCCCGGAGCACTCGTGGAACTCCGACCACCTGGTGACCAACATCTTCCTCTACCACCTGCAACGTCACTCCGACCACCACGCCAACCCCATGCGTCGCTACCAGGTACTGCGCAGCTTCGAGCAGGCCCCGCAGCTGCCCTCGGGCTACGCCACGATGATGGTCCTGGCCTACGTGCCGCCGCTGTGGCGCAAGGTCATGGACAAGCGCGTCCTGGCCCACTACGACGGCGACATCACCCGCGCCAACATCCAGCCGTCCAAGCGCGAGAGGATCCTCGCCCGGCACGGCGCCGGGTCGACGGCGGTCGCCGAGCAGATCGTCGCGGACACCGACATCGCGACCGATCAGACCTCACCGACCGGTGAGTACGTGTGCCCCAACTGCGGGAACCACTACTCGGAGGCCGCCGGGCTGCCGCGCGAGGGTTTCCCCGCCGGGACCCCGTGGTCGGCCATCCCCGACAGCTGGCGGTGCTCGGACTGCGGCGTCCGCGACAAGGTGGACTTCCTGCCCGTGAAGTGACCCCCGCGTGCGGGGCTCCGATCGGCCCTCCGCCGCCCGGCCCACGGGATCAGGAACAATGGACACCATGCCCCGTCACCGCCCCACAAGTGACCGACGCTCCCCCGGCGACCCCCGCGGGGAGCGTCGGTCACTGCGCTCCACCGTGTTCGAGGCCATGCACGAGCTGCTGGGCTCGCACGACTGGTCCTCGGTGACCATGTCCGACGTGGCCAAGGCCGCCGGTCTCAGCCGGCAGACCCTGTACAGCACCTTCGGCAACCGTCAGGGACTGGCCCAGGCGTACGCACTCCAGCTGTCGGAGACCTTCGCCGGGGAGATCCGCGACTCGATCATCCGCCACCCGGGGCAGATCGAGACCGCGCTGAACGAGGGGATCAACGGGTTCCTCCTGTCGAGCCAGAACGACCCGCTGGTCCGCGCCCTGCTCACCGGCGACATCAAGCCGGACCTCCTGCGCCTCATAACGACCGAGGCCGGGCCGCTCATCGAACGGGCCACCGAGGTGCTCACCCCCGCCCTGTCCGACAGCTGGATGCGCATCGAGGAAGCCCAGGCACGGCTCGCGGCGTCGATCATCGCCCGGATCGGCATCAGCTTCATCTCACTGCCGCCCAACGACCCCGACCAGCTGGCGTCGGGCCTCACCGAGGTCATCGCCCCGTACCTCCAGAAGGTCATCCAGGTCGACATCCAGGGGTGAGCCCCCGGCCCCGCGGGGCCGGGGCGCTCTACGCGCCGTCGGCGATGGTCGACCGCGCACCCGGCTGTCCCGGCACCGGGACGCTCGCCTCGAGGAACAGTCCCCGCGCCTCCACGCACAGCCGGTCGCCGGCGTGGATGGTGGCGTGCGTCCACGTCTTGCGGCCGTCGACCTCGTGCACCCAGGCCCGGAACGTCAGCGGCTGGAGCAGCGGCGTGGGCGAGCGATAGTCGATCTCGTAGTGCGCCGTCATCCCGAAGCGGCCACCCCAGTGGTTGGCGAAGCCCATCATGTGGTCGATGACGAGCGCGCTGATCCCCCCGTGGACACATCCCGGCGGGCCCTGGTAGACGGGACCGAGGGTCACCTCCGCCATCACCGACCCGTCGTCACAGCCGTGGAACTGCACCGGCGGGGCGATCGGGTTCTCCTGCCCGGCGACCGGGTTGGAGCGACGGGTCCCGGCACCGGTCCACATGTTCTCCAGCCGACGTGAGGGCGATGGGACTCGCGGTTCCAGCAGATCAGCGACCTCGGCCAGGCGGTCGGCGATGTCCCCGAGCTCGACCTCGGAGTGCGCCAACGCCGCCGTCGCCTCCCGCAACCTGCGCAGTTCGGCCACCGCGCGGTCCAACTCCGGGTCCGCCGGCGGCAGCTCGGGGACGGGGATCGGGTCGAAGGAGTCCCCGAACCGGCTCCGCGCGGCGTCGAGGGAGAACTGGTCCGGATCCAACCCCGGGAGGGGTACTCCACCGAATCCGGGACGATCGCTCTGTTTGGTCATACTCTTAGAGTATGTCGACACCTGTCAATCCGAAGCCGTTCGATCCCGTTACCTATGGCCCGTGGGCCCTCGTCGTGGGCGGAAGTGAGGGCGTGGGCGCCGAGATCGCGTTCCGCCTCGCCGATCAGGGAGTGTCCTCCGTGCTCGTCGCCCGCAAGGCCGGGCCCCTCGAGGAGACCGCCGAGGCCGTCCGCGCCAAGGGCGTCGAGTGCCGGGTCGTGTCCGTCGACCTCACCGAGCCCGGCGCCACCGAGGGCATCGCCGCGGCCTGCGAGGGCCTCGACCTGGGGCTGCTCGTCCTCAACGCCGGCGCCAACACGTACGGCTCCGAGTTCGTCGAGTCCGACATGACCCAGGTTCAGAAGGTCATCGACCTCAACATCACCTCGCCGATGCAGATCATCCGGCAGTTCGGCCCCGCCCTCAAGGCCCGCGGCCGCGGCGGCATCGTGGTGATGGGCTCGATGGCCGGCTACCTCGGCCACGCCGACATGAGCGTGTACTCCGCGGCCAAGGCGTTCAGCCGGGTCTTCGTCGAGGGCCTGTGGCTCGAGATGCGCGAGCACGGCGTCGACGTCGTCGAGGTCATCCTCGGCGTCGTCCGCACCCCCGCGATGATCCGCGCCGGCCTGGACATGGACCTGCCCGGCTTCACCGTCAGCGAGCCCACCGAGGTCGCCGAGGAGGTCCTGGCGTCCATCGGCAACGGCCCGATCCACGTCTGCGGCGGCGAGAACAACCGCAAGGGCGTCGAGTTCTCCTCCGGCGTCGACCGGGGCCGGATCGTGGCCGGATCCCACAAGCGGATGAAGGCGCTGCGCGGGAACTGAAGTCCGACGCGACGCGCGCGTCGGTGCCCGGCCGCGGTCAGCCCTCGATGGGCCGGCCGCGGTCGGCGTCCCGGATACCCCTCGGCTCGATGAACAACGCCTGAGCCGTCGCGCAGAGGGTCTCGCCGGTGTGGAGGGTCGCGGTCGCCCAGATCTTGCGGCCCTCCACCCGTTCCTGCCGCGCCTCGAACCGCAGCGGGGCGAACAGCGGCGTCGGCGACTCATACGAGATGCGCAGGTCCGCGGTCATGCCGACACTCTCCGACGCGGCGTTCGCCAGCCCCAGCATCTCGTCGAAGATCAGCGCGACGATCCCGCCGTGGACGCAGCCGGGAGGCCCCTGGTACTCGATACCCAGGGTGAGGGCGGCCCGCACGGTCGCATCGGGGAACACCACCGGCTCCAGCGGCGGGGACACCGGGTTCCGGCTGCCGATCGCCGGGTTGGCCGCCAGGTGCTCCGGCACACCCCAGGTGGCGTACTCCGACGGCCGCACCACGGTGCCCACGGTCTCGAGGTGCTCGACCAACCCGCGCACGGTGGCCACGGCGTCGTGGACGTCCTCGTAGACGGACCCGGCGACCAGGCCGCGGAGTCGGCGCAGCTCGCGGGCCAGCTCGGTCGCGCCGGACGCATCGGGGTCCTGGCGCAGGAAGGGAGTGCCCTCATCGCTCGCACCGGCGGGGTCCGCGGTGCCGAGGGGGCGGTCGCCCGGGGCGGGGTCGGAAGGGCCGGAGTCGGTCGTCACGGCAACAGAATCTACTCTGCGCCCCGGGGTCAGCCCTCGCCCGCGCCCTCATCCCGGTGCTGCCGGTACGCCGCCACCCACTCCGCGGGCATGACGAACAGCCCCTCGGCGGTGGCGCAGAGGCGATCTCCCGCGTGGACCGCGCCCTGCGACCACACCTTCCGGCCGTCCACCCGGACCTGACGGGCGGTCACCACGATCGGCTCGAGGATGGGCGTGGGGCTGCGGTAGTCCAGGTCCAGGTACATCGTCATCCCGGTGGTCCCCGCGTGGTGGTTGACCCGGCCCAGCGCCGCGTCGAACAGCAGGGCCACGACACCGCCGTGAACACACCCCGGGGGGCCCTGGTACTCCAGCCCGAGCGTCATCTCGGCCCTGAGCGTCCCGTCGTCCAGCAACTCGAACCCCGCCGGCGGGGCGAGGACGTTGGACCGGCCGATGATCGGGCAGTTCGAGGCGTACCGACGCTCCCGCCAGTTGACCTCCTGCCGCTGCTCGGGGCTCGCCGACGCGGCCTCCAGCTCATCGGCCACCCTGCGGATCCGATCGGTCAGCGGGCCCAGGTCGGTGTCGAACATGCCGCCGGTGGTGAGCGCGCGGATCCGGCGCACCTGCTCCACCAGGGCGTAGAGGCCGGCCTCGTCGTCGTCGTCCCTGTCGACCGGACGGCCAGTACCGCGCGCCGGGTCCAACGGCCCCAGATCCACCGTCGGCCGGTCACGCCGCACGATGGTCACCGGCTCATTCATGCCGGCGCCGACCCGGTCACATCGCCGGCCGCCACCGTGTCGGTGACCCCGGCCGCACCGCGGCCCGCACGCCGGCCGAAGAACGAGCCGTCGCCCAGAGAGGTCCCCGAGATGTACCCGTCGCCGTGCAGACCGTGCGTGCACCGCCCGGCGGCGAACAGGCCCGGGATCGCCTCACCCGCGCGGTCGAGCACCCGCGACTGCAGGTCCGTGTGGAGTCCGCCGAGCGTGAACCCCTGCGCCTTGAGCGGCAGGCCGTTGAAGGTGTCCGGCCCCCCGGCACCCGTCGGATAGGCACCGAACGGCGGCTCGAGCGGGCGCACCCACCGGGCGTTCTTTCCGAACTGCGGGTCCTCGCCACGCTCGGCGCCGGCGTTGTATCGGCGCAGCTGGTCGGCCAGCGCATCGGCGGGCAACCCACAGTCGGCCGCGAGCTCCTCGATGGTCTCGGCGGCGTGCATGGGCTGCATACCCCACAGCTCGGACTCCGGGACGTCCTCGATGCCCTTCTCGTCGATGATCACCCACACCGGCGGGCGGCGGTGATACACGGCCGCGTGGCAGTACAGGCCCGGGTAGACCTCCTCGTTGATGAAGCGCTGCCCGTCGCCGTCGACGAGCATCGCGCCCACCACCAGGCGGGGGATGACGAGCATCGCGGTCTCGGTCTGGTGCATGCGGCGCACGGCCGCGCCGGCCTCGATGCCCATCTCGATGCCGGAGCCGTCGTCGCGGCCGTCGGAGACCTTGTCCTTGCCCAGCTGCTGCGGCGCCCACTGTTCGAGCATCCGGTCGTTGTCCACGAACCCGCCCGTCGCCAGCACGACGCCGCCGGTGGCGCGGTACTCGCGTTCCTCGGAGAACTGCGTGGCCCGGACGCCCACCACACGTCCGTCCTCGACGATGAGCGAACGCGCCTTGACGTCGCACTGCAGGTCGACGCCGGCCTTCTGCGCCGTGGCCACGAGGGAGTCCATGAGCACGTTCCCGGCGAAGTTCGGGGCGGGCGGCCGGTGACCGCGCGCTGCCGGGGTGGCCAGGGACGCGTAGGGCTCCGCCCGCTCCCCCATCCACATCAGGCCCGAGTCGTCGCCCGGCATCCAGGTGGGGGTGTCCCACAACTTCCGGTTGAACACCGCTCCGTGCGAGATCAGCCAGTCGTGGTGCTCGACGGCCCCCGCGCAGTAGTCGGCGATCTTCACCTCGTCGGCGTTGGGCCCGAGCGCGGCCAGGAGGAACGCGCGCATGTCCTCCTCGGTGTCGGCGATGCCCAGGGCCTGCTGGGTGGCCGTGCCGCCCCCCAGGTAGACCTCGCCGCCCGACTGCGCCGAGGAGCCGCCCGGTCCGGAGGCGCCCTCCAGAGCGATGACCGTCGACCCGGCCTCGGCGGCCTCGATCGCCGCGCAGGCGCCGGCGATTCCCATCCCCACCACGATGACGTCCGCCGTCATCACGGCGGGACGGTTGTCTGCACTCTTGTCCGTCATGGTGTGCACACTACTTGTAACGTGTTTCAGTTAGTGCATTAATGTCGGGTTCATGATTGATGGTTCCGACACCGCCCGTCTGGACGCGCTCGAGGCGAGGCTCACCTCGACCGAGACCGGTCTCGCCACCGCACGGGCCGAGCTGGCCCGCGCGGCCGATGAGCTGGCCGTACTGCGGTTGCTGGCCTCCTACTCCCCCCGCGTCGACTCCGGCGACGCCGAGGGCGTGGCCGAACTGTGGACCGACGACGGCGTCTACGACGTGGACACCGGCGTACTCGAGGGGCACGAGGGGCTGCGGGAGATGGTGCACGGGGACGCGCACCAGGGACTCATCGCGCACGGCTGCGGTCACGTCCCCAGCCTGCCGGTGGTGCTGCTGGACGGGGATCGCGCGGTGGCGACCGGGTACACGCAGCTCGTGGTGCGCTCGTCGCGTCCGGGCCGCTACACGGTGATTCGGGTGACGGCGAGTCGGTGGGAGCTGGAGCGGCGCGGCCGGGTGGACGCTCCGGACCGCGGGTGGCGGGTCGTGCTGCGCACCGCGCGCGCGGTGACCGACGACGGCGAGGGTCGGGCCCTCCTGGGACGGTCCCGCGAGAGGTAGCCTGGCAGCCATGTACCGCCGACGCCCCGCGGCCCCGGGCCCGACACCGGATCCCACCCTGCGCGCGGGCCGCCTCGCGCTGCTGACCACGTCCGCGGTCCACCTGGGATTCCAGTCGATGGTCACCTCGGTGGTCTATCCCCAGCTGTTCGACGGTTCCACCCACGGCATCGCCGAGCGCCAGGCCGATCACGCCCGCCGCATCGCCCCCGTCGCCCTCACGCTGTACGCGACGGGCCTCGGGGCGGCGGCCTGGGCGGCCTACGGGTCGGTCCGCTCGGCCGAGCGCAGCGGTCTGGGGGCCACCCTCCTCGCGTGCGCCACGGGCGTCGCCGTCCCGGCCATCACCGCCGGAGTGGTCCCGCTGCACATGGGGATCGCCCGGGAGCAGGTGACCGGGCCGCGCATCAGAGCGCTGATGGCCACGGACAGGCTCCGCACGGGACTGGCGGCACTGGGGCTGGCGGCGGCCGCTCAGGCGCTGAGCAGTCGCGACTAGTCGCGGGACCCCGACCGCCGGGCCCGTCCGCCCGCTCCCGGCCGCGCCACCGCGACCAGGGCACCCACCGCGATCACGCCGACCGCGAGCGCCAGCACGTGGTACGCCGGGATCAGTCCGATGCCCTCGGCGATGACCGCGGCGATCACCGCCGGCACGCCGAGCGAGATGTAGGCCACCACGAACAGGGCCGAGAACACCTGTCCCCGCACCGCCGGCGGTGCGCTCTGCGCGACCAGGGTGTTGCCCATGAGGAACAGCAGGCCCATCCCGAGGCCGGTGAGCCCCGCGGCGGCGATGAAGCCGACGACCGTGCGGGCCTCCAGTGAGACCGAGGCGACGACGAGCCCCGCGACGAGGGCGAGCACTCCCAGGACCACACCGTGCCGCCACCGCGACGGCGAGGACCGCAGGTTCCACACCAACTGTGCGACCCCGGCCGCCGCCTGCAGGGCCGCGACGACCAGGCCGGTCACGAGGTAGTCCGAGACGCCCATGAGGTCACGGGCGATCGCGCCGCCGAGACCGAGGAACACCCCGCCGACGGACCACGAGACGATCACGCACACCGCGGCCAGCGCGAAGACCGACCGGACCTGCGGCGGCACCGACGGCGGACGTACCCGCAGCGCCTCGCGCAGCGTCCCCGATCCGCCGGCGGTCTCGGGGACGATCGTGGCGACGCCGATGAGCAGTGCGACCGTGGCCGCCCCGATGACGAGGTAGGGGTGGACGAGGGGCGACGACGACGAGGTGGCCACCAGCCCGGCGAGAAGCACCCCGGCCGCGATGCCGAAGTTGGTGGTGGAGCTACTGGTCAGGGCACCGACCCGCGAATCCCGGGTCGGATGGAGCTCGATCAGTGCGGCGGTCGCCGACCCGGTGATGAGACCCACCGCCAGACCCTGGATGACGCGGGCCGCGATCAGCCAGGCCACGGATCCGGCGGCGGCGAGCATGCCCATGCTCACCGCGAGCAGCGTCAGGCCGGCCAGGATGACCGGGCGACGCCCGATCGCGTCGGAGACCCTGCCGAGGAACAGCAGGGGGACGAGGACCGCGAGGGCGTACACCGCGTAGACCACGGTGATGGTGGTGCCGCCGACGCCCCAGTCCTGCTGGTAGTCGACGTACAGCGGTGACGGGGTGGCACTGGACGCGAGGGCGACTGTCACCACGAGGGCCATGAGCACGAACGGGGGCCACGACGCGCGAGGGGTGGGGTGCACGGTCTCCCTATCCGCCGGGGAGGGCGCCTGCCG
>NZ_JABFAN010000012.1:70532-101772 GCF_017168155.1 Dietzia sp. KRD202
GGGTGAGTGGAGCCTAGGGGATTCGAACCCCTGACATCTGCCTTGCAAAGGCAGCGCTCTACCAACTGAGCTAAGGCCCCGTACCTCCAAGCATAAACGCCGGACCGCATCGAGCGGATCCGGCGTCTGCCTGGCGGAGTGGGCCTAGGAGGACTTGAACCTCCGACCTCCAAATTATCAGTTTGGCGCTCTAACCACCTGAGCTATAGGCCCTCGTACCGAGAGGTCAATCTACCCGACGTCCGCGCCACCGCCCAAATCGGCACCCTCGGCCGGGCGCCGGGGGCACCGTCAGTACCGGGGATCGGCGAGCGTGACCTGCACGCCGCCGCTGGTCAGGCCGGCCGCGAGGTTGTAGATGAACACCGCGAGCGTGGCCAGGATCGACAGCAGGAGCACGTTCAGCAGTCCCACTCCGCCGCTGTAGAGGAAGATCGTCGACGGCCCGATCACGGCTGCCGACTCGTCGCCCGCCACGCCGGACAACAGGCCCCCGAGCCGGTCCCACACGCCCATCCCGGACAGCAGCAGGTACGTGACCCCGATGGCCACCATCCACACCAGGTAGAGGGCGAACATCAGCCCCAGCACGGTGGTGAAGGCCGACCACGGGTCGATCCGGCGCAGCACCAGGACCGACTCCATGGGGCCCCGGCGCTCGGTGGGCGGGACGATCGGTGCGGCTCGCCCGGCCGCGCCCCCCGAGTGCGCCTTGGAGACGCCCCCGTTCGCGCCCTCGGCGCGATGCTGGGTGGCCGCCGGGAAGGCGGTGGTGGCCGACGTGCCGGCGTCGCCGGTGCCGGCCCCCGACCCGCCGTAACCGGGCGCCGGGGACGACCCCCCGTGCGCTGGGCCGTCAGACACCGCGTCGGACGTCTCGGTCGGGTCGGTCCGGTCGGCTGGATCGGTCGGCTCGGTCATCGCCTACTCCTCCTTGGCGGACTCGGCCGCGGACCGGTCCTCGTCGTCGGGCTCGTCGGCGTTGCGGGCGATGGCCAGTAGCGAGTCACCCTCGGCGAGGTTCATCAACCGCACGCCCTTGGTCTGCCGGCCCGCCTTGCGGACCTGCTTGGCGAACGTGCGGATGACACCGCCGCTGGAGGTGATGGCGTAGAGCTCGTCCTGCAACTCCACGATCGTCGCACCGACGAGCTTCCCGCGCTTGGGGTCGAACATGAGCGTGAGCACGCCCTTGCCGCCCCGGCCCTGGGCGGTGTATTCGCTCAGGGCGGTGCGCTTGGAGTACCCGCGTTCGGTGGCCACCAGGAGGAAGTACTTCTCCTGGTCGGACGACTCGGCTCGCACGACCGACATGCTCAGCAGGGCGTCGCCGTCGTTGAACCGCATGCCCATCACGCCGGAGGTCGCGCGGCCCATCGGGCGGAGCGTGTCGTCGTTGGCGTGGAACCGGATCGACTGGCCCTTCTCCGAGACCAGCAGCAGGTCGTCGTCGGGTCCGGCCAGCGCCGCCCCGACCAGCTCGTCGCCGTCGCGCAGGTTGACGGCGATCAGGCCGCCGGAGCGCGGCGAGTCGTAGTCCTCGAGCCGGGACTTCTTGACCAGTCCGTTGCGGGTGGCCAGCACCAGGTACGGCGCGTCCTGGTAGCCCTTGATCCGGATGACGCCGGCGATGCGCTCCTCCGGCTGGAACGCCAGGAGGTTGGCCACGTGCTGACCACGGGCCGTGCGGTTCGCCTCGGGCAGCTCGTAGGCCTTGATCCGGTAGACGCGGCCCTTGGTGGTGAAGAACAGCAGCCAGTCGTGGGTGGAGGAGACGAAGAAGTGCCGGACGATGTCGTCCTGCTTGAGCTCCGCGCCGCGCACACCCTTGCCCCCGCGCTTCTGGGCGCGGTACAGGTCGGTGCGGGTCCGCTTGGCGTAACCGGTCTCCGTGATGGTGACGACGACGTCCTCGCGGGCGATCAGATCCTCGTCCGTGACGTCCCCGTCCGCCGGGATGATCCTGGTCCGGCGGTCGTCCCCGTACTTCTCGACGATCTCGCGGAGTTCGTCGGCGACGATCGCACGCTGCCGCTCGGGCTTGGCGAGGATGTCCTTGTAGTCGGCGATCTCGAGTTCGATCGAGGCGAGCTGGTCGACGATCTTCTGCCGCTCGAGGGCCGCGAGGCGGCGCAGCTGCATGTCCAGGATGGCCTGCGCCTGGTCGTCGTCGATGTCGAGCAGGTTCTTGAGACCCTCGCGCGCGACCTCGACGGTCTCCGAACGGCGGATGAGGGCGATGACCTCGTCGAGGGCGTCGAGCGCCTTGACCAGGCCGCGCAGGATGTGGGCGCGCTTCTCCGCCTCGTCCAGCAGGTACTGGGTGCGTCGGACGACGACCTCGATCTGGTGCGTGACGTACAGCCGCACGAGGTGGTTGATGGCCAGGGTCCGGGGCACACCGTCCACGATCGACAGCATGTTCGCGCCGAAGGACGTCTGCAGCTGCGAGTGCTTGTAGAGGTTGTTGAGCACGACCTTGGCCACGGCGTCACGCTTGAGTGTGACCACGATGCGCAGGCCGACCCGGTCCGAGGACTCGTCGTCGATCTTCGAGATGCCGGCGATCTTGCCGTCCCGCAACTGCTCGGCGATCGACAGGATCATGTTGTCCGGGTTGACCTCGTAGGGCAGCTCCGTGATGACGATGACCGTCCGGTTGCCCTCCTCCTCGATGGAGGTCTTGCCCCGCATACGGATCGAACCGCGGCCGGTCGTGTAGGCGTCCCTGATCCCCTGCTCGCCCACGATGAAGCCGTGGGTGGGGAAGTCGGGACCCTTGATCCGATCCATGCACGCCGCGAGGGTCTCCTCCTCGTCGGCGTCGGGGTTGTCCAGACACCAGTAGATCGCCTCGGCGACCTCGCGCAGGTTGTGCGGCGGCATCTTGGTGGCCATACCTACCGCGATGCCGCTGGAACCGTTGACCAACAGATTGGGGATGCGCGACGGGAGGACGACCGGTTCGGACGTCTTGCCGTCGTAGTTGGGCTGGAAATCGACCGTGTTCTTGTCGATGTCCCGGACCATCTCCATGGCCAGCGGGGTCATCTTGCACTCGGTGTAGCGCATGGCGGCGGCGCCGTCGTTGCCGCGCGAACCGAAGTTCCCCTGGCCGTCGACCATCGGGTACCGCATCGCCCACGGCTGGGCGAGTCGTACCAGGGTGTCGTAGATCGCCGAGTCACCGTGCGGGTGGTAATTGCCCATGGTGTCGGCGACGGGCTTGGCCGACTTCACGTAGCTGCGCTCGGGTCGGTAGCCGTTGTCCCACATCGCGTAGAGGATCCGGCGGTGGACGGGCTTGAGCCCGTCCCGGACGTCAGGTAGCGCTCGACCGACGATGACGCTCATCGAATAGTCGATGTAGCTTCTCTGCATCTCCGCCTGGATGTCGACCGGCTCGATCCGGTCGTGACCCCCGGCTTCGGGCGGCAACGTCGTGTCCGTCATGGGCTCCTCTTCGTCTCGCGCTCGAAGCGGCACCACGAGGGCACGCTCCGACCCGGCCAGTCTATAGGTCCAGCGAAAACACCGGCACGGGCGCGCGGGGGTTCGGCGACTCGGAGGCCTCCCGGGGGACGAGTGACCCGATCGGGGGACGCCGGGCCCGGCGCGTTCGCCCCCGGCCCGTATGCCGCTAGCGACGTGGTCTCAATGGTCACGCGACCAGCGCTCTCCCGCGCAAGCTGCGCTGAGTAATCGCGAATCACCACGTCGACTTCCGTCGCCGGGGGTAGACACCGCCTGAAAATCAGCCATATTCTCCGTGCGGACATGCATCTCCGCTACGAGACCACGTCGTTCGGGCCACCCGGGACACAAAGGGGGGCGTCCGCCGAGTTCGGCGGACGCCCCCCTTTCCCGTGTCTGTCCGGCGACGGTGTCAGACGTCGAGGAACCGCACATCTCGTGCGTTGCGGGTGATGAAGTTGCGGCGCGCGTCCACGTCCTCACCCATGAGGATGGAGAACAATTCGTCCGCCGCGGCGGCATCGTCGAGGGTGACCTGGCGGAGCGTACGGACCGCGGGGTCCATCGTGGTCTCCCACAGCTCCTTGGGGTTCATCTCGCCGAGGCCCTTGTAGCGCTGGATGCCGTCGTCGACGTTGATCTTGCGCTTGTTCTCGAGGCCGATCTTCAGCAGTTCGTCCCGCTCGCGGTCCGTGTACGCGAAGTCCGGCTCGCCCTTGCCCCACTTGAGCTTGTAGAGCGGCGGCTGCGCCAAGTAGACGTACCCGTTCTCGACCAGCGGCTTCATGAACCGGAAGATGAGCGTCAGCAGCAGCGTGGAGATGTGCTGACCATCGACGTCGGCATCCGCCATCAGCACGATCTTGTGATAGCGCAGCTTGTCGATGTCGAACTCTTCGTGAATGCCGGTTCCCAGCGCCGTGATGATGGCCTGGACCTCGGCGTTCTTGAGGACCTTGTCGATCCGCGACTTCTCGACGTTGATGATCTTCCCGCGCAGCGGCAGGATCGCCTGGAACATCGAGTCCCGACCCGACTTGGCCGAGCCACCGGCGGAGTCGCCCTCCACGATGTACAGCTCGGACTTCGCCGGATCCTTGGAGCGGCAGTCGGCGAGCTTGCCGGGCAGACCGCCGATGTCGGTGGCCGACTTGCGACGCACCATCTCGCGGGCCTTGCGGGCTGCGACGCGAGCCTGGCTCGACGCGATGGCCTTGTTGATGATGACCTTGGCCTCGGCGGGATTGGCCTCGAACCAGTGTCCGACGTGCTCCGACACCTGTCGCTGGACGAAGCCCTTGACCTCGGTGTTGCCGAGCTTGGTCTTGGTCTGACCCTCGAACTGCGGATCCGAGATCTTCGCGGAGAGCACGGCCGCCAGGCCCTCGCGGATGTCATCTCCCGTGAGGTTGGGGTCCTTCTCCTTGATGAGCTTCTTCTCGCGCGCGTACTTGTTGACCAGGGAGGTCAGCGCGGCGCGGAAGCCCTCCTCGTGGGTGCCGCCCTCATGGGTGTTGATGGTGTTGGCGAAGGTGTGGACGGACTCGGAGTAACCGGAGTTCCACTGCATCGCGACCTCGACCTCGTGGCCGGGCCCCTTGCCCTCGAAGTAGAGGATCGTCGGGTGGATCGAGGTCTTGGACTTGTTGATAGCCGTGACGTAGTCCTTCAGACCGTCCGGGTAGTGGAAGGTGCGCTTACGCTCGCGGACCTTGACCGGCTCGGCGGGCGTCACCTCGACGGCGTCGGCTGCCTGCGCGCCCTCGGCGAACGCCTGCTCCGCATCCACCGCGTGGGCGAGATCCGACCCCTCGTCGGAACCGGGCGCCGCCTCCGCGCCGCTGCCCTCGCTGTCCGCGATCGCGTCCAGCTCGGCGGCCTTCTCGGCACGCGGCCGCCGGTCCGTGAGTGTGATGGTGAGTCCCTTGTTGAGGAACGCCATCTCCTGGAGGCGGCGTGCCACCACGTCGAAGTCGTACTCGGTGCTCTCGAAGATCGTCGGATCCGCCCAGAACCGGACCCTGGTCCCGGTGCCCTCGGCGGGGCCGGCGTCGACCAGCTCTGCCGGGACCGCCATGTCGAAGTCCTGCTTCCACAGGCGCCCGTCGCGCTTGATCTGGACCTCGACCCGGGTGGACAGCGCGTTGACCACGGAGATGCCGACCCCGTGCAGACCACCGGACACCGCATAGGAGTCCGAGTCGAACTTGCCGCCCGCGTGCAGCTGGGTCATGACGACCTGGACGGTGGGCATGCCCTGCTCGTGCATCTCCACGGGGATGCCCCGGCCGTCGTCGATGACCTCGACGCCGCCGTCCTCCAGCAACGTGACCTTGACGCCGGTCGCGTGACCCGCCATCGCCTCGTCGATGGAGTTGTCGACGACCTCCCAGATCAGGTGGTGCAGTCCCCGCGGTCCGGTGGAGCCGATGTACATACCCGGCCGCATCCGGACGGCCTCGAGCCCTTCGAGAACGGTGATCGATGATGCACCGTATTCCTTGGGCCCGCTGTTGTTGGCCTTGCTCTTGGCGTCCGCCACGTGCGAACTCCTCGCGTCTCGGGGGTCTGGGACCGGCCCAGTCTACCTGCGACAACCGTCACGCGGGCCACGGGCACGCCCGGCCCTCACCCGTATGTGTCACGGGGGCCGCGACCGGACACGTGCAGGGGCCCCTTGCGCCAGCTCGGTTTCTCCGGCCCCTCCACCTTGAGACGACGGACATGACCCGGCCCCATGGCGGCCGCGATCTTGCGGAGGATGTCGGCGGACATGAGCCGCAACTGAGTCGCCCATGCGGTACTCGCCGCACGGACGTACAGGATCCCCTCCTCGAGGCGCTCCGGGGTGGCGTGCGCCGAGACGTCCTCCCCGACGATCCGGTCCCACTCCGCGAACAGACGCCCGGTGGTGACCTTGTCGTCCCAACCCCGTTTCTTGGCGACCTGGCCCACGAGTTTGCCGAGGGGCTGTGGGTCCCACGGGTCGGCACCGGATCCGGTCCACCCGCGCTTGCGCAACCGCTTGCCCGCCCCCACGGGGCCGGTCCGTCCCCGGCCGACCTGCTTGCCCTCCGCCCGAGCGCGGGCGCGGGCCTCCTCGAGCGCCTGCTTGGCGATGTCATAACCGCGTTGTGGCGGGTCAGACGGTGTTACGGAGTCCTTGCCGGTTCGGTCCGTCACGGTGTTGCCCTGCTTCCGGTATCGGTGTTGTCGTCGTCATCCCCACCACTGTCCGCGTCGCTGACCCCATCATCCCCGCCGGCGTACTCGCCCGCGTCAGCACCGTCATGCTGACGTCGTGACACCGTCATCGCCGAGTGACGATCCGCTCCCTCGCCCGTCATCACGACGTCATGACGGACCCCGCGCAGCGTGGCCGGGACGTCCTCGCCCACTGCGGCCGTGATGAGCACCTGTTCGACACCGGCCGCGACATCGGCCAGAGCGGCCCGGCGGTGCCGGTCGAGTTCGGCGAAGACGTCGTCCAGGAGAAGGACCGGTTCCGCCCCGTCGGCACGGAACAGCTCGAGCGATCCCAGTCGCAACGCCAGGGCGAACGACCACGTCTCACCGTGACTCGCGAACCCCTTCGCCGGCTCGTCGCCGAGTCTCAGGATCAGGTCGTCGCGGTGCGGTCCGACGAGTGACATCCCGCGGTCGATCTCGTCGCGACGACGCCGCCCGAGCTCGGCGAGCAACACCGCCTCGACAAGTTCCG
The DNA here is from genome assembly GCF_017168155.1 of Dietzia sp. KRD202. Classification (NCBI taxonomy): domain Bacteria; kingdom Bacillati; phylum Actinomycetota; class Actinomycetes; order Mycobacteriales; family Dietziaceae; genus Dietzia; species Dietzia sp. KRD202. The sequence continues at coordinate 77,728 of NZ_JABFAN010000012.1, forward strand.
GATCGGTCAGCTCCGACTCGTCGGGCGCGTCCGCGACGCGGAACCGGTAGGTGAGATCGGCCGGGCGGGACTCCGGGGCCAGGCCCCGATAGGCGTCGACGACGAGGGGCCGCAACTGCCGGAGGAGGTCGATCCGACCGGCGACCAATCGTGCTCCGAGTTCGGCCAACCGTCCGTCCCACACGTCGAGGGTGTCCAGCACGGCCGCGGAATCCCCCGGCCGGCCACGCCGCAGTGCACCGGAGGCCGACTTGAGCAGGGCGGTCCGCTGGCGCAGCACCGAGGAGTACTCGCTGAGGTCACCACCCAGCGCCGGGCGCCGCTGGATCATGAGCTCATCGAGAAGCCGACGACGTTCGGCCGGCTCGCCACGGACGAGCGCCAGGTCCTCCGGCGCGAACAGTACGGACTGGACCACCCCGAGGACGTCGGACAGTCGTCGGCAGGGGGAGGTGTTGAGTCGCGCCCGGTTGGCCTTGCCGGCATTGAGCGCCAGTTCGACGGTCAGCTCACGGCCGGCGTTGTGTGCGAGTGCGCCCACCAGCGCGGTTCCGGCGCCCGTCCTGATCATCGGCGCGTCGGTCGCCACGCGGTGCGAACGAAGGCTGGCGAGGACCCCGACCGCCTCGAGGACGTTGGTCTTACCGTGCCCGTTGCGCCCGACCAGGGTGGTGACCCCGGGCTCGAGCCCGAGTTCGAGCAGGGGCCAGGAGCGGAAATCGAGGAGCCTGAGGTGACGCAGGTGCATACCGGATAGGTTCCGGGGCGGGGCCTCAGCCCGGCAGGCGCACGGGCATGAGCAGGTAGGTGTGGTCGGAATCCACCGGCTCGATCGCGCCGTCCGCGCCGGGCTCCGGGAGGGTCTCGGGTGCCGGACGCAGCACGGCCGGGCGGCTGGGCTGGGTGAAACCGAAGGCGACGCGGGCGGCATGGACACTGCCGAGGCCGTCGAGCAGGTAACCGGGGTTGAACGCGATGGTCAGCGGCTCGCCGACGAAGTCGACCGGGAGGGTCTCGTTGGCCTGGGCGGCGTCATCGCCTCCGGCCGACAGTGCTAGCTCACCATCCGAGAACGCCATGCGCACCTGCACGCCGCGGTCGGCGACGAGCGCGACCCGCTTGATCGCCTGGACGAGCGAGTCCACCTCCACGATCGCGAGTGAGGTGTGCTGCGGCGGGAGCAGCTGGCGGACCTTGGGGAATTCCGCGTCGAGAAGGCGGGTGGTGGTCCGCTGACCGGACACCAGCACACCCAGAATGCCCTCGGCGCCCACATCGGAGCCGGCACCCAGGCTCAGATCCACGCGACCACCGTGGCCGGCGGAACGGGTGACCTCGGACAGAGCCTTCGCCGGGATGAGCACCTCGACCGCGACATCCCCGCGGGCCGGCTCCCAGTCGAACTCCCGGATGGCGAGACGGAACCGATCGGTCGCGATGAGCGTGACGCGGGTGCCCTCGATCTCCATCCGGATGCCGGTGAGCATCGGCAGGGTGTCATCCTTGCCCGCCGCGACGACGACCTGGGACACGGCCTCGGAGAACGCGTCGACCTCGGCGGATCCAGTCACCTCCGGCATCGCCGGCAGCTGCGGGTAATCCTCGACCGGCATGGTGGGGAGCGTGAACTTCGCGCTACCGCAGGAGATGTACATCTTCTGGGCCGTGACGACGACCTCGACCGGACGGTCCGGCAGGGCACGGGCGATGTCCGCCAGGAGTCGGCCGGACACCAGCGTGCTGCCGGGCTCGGACACCTCGGCCGGCACGGATACCTGCGCTGAGGTCTCATAGTCGAACCCGGAGATCGTCAGTCCCGAATCGGCCTCGAGCAGCACCCCGCCGAGGATCGGGACCGAGGGACGCGAGGGCAGCGTGCGTGCCACCCAGGCCACGGAATCCGCGAAGTCCTCGCGGGTGACGCGGAACGTCGGATCCGTGATCTCCATCGATGACCTCTTTCAGGCGGGGGTGGATACCGGGATCCGGTATCTGGACGATTGGTCGGTTCAAGCTCGTATTGCACGTTTCCGCCGCCGGGGGCGGAGCGTCTCCATGAGAGTAACCGCTCGGACCGACAGCGGACACACGGACTCGGCGTAACCCGGTCAAGCAGGCTCGCCGCTCCACATCCCTACTTCTAACAAGAACTATCTAGAGAGATAAGAAGTAGTAGTAGGTCCTGTGAAATTGTGAGCCGAGGCCTGTAATCACAGGTCTGTGCCAATTTCGTCGTGTGGACGCAATCGTGCGATCTTGTGATTTGCCTCCCGACCCCGGTGGAATAACAAGATTCGGTCCACCGTCTGTCCACCGTCTGTCCACAGGAACTCACAGAGTTGTCCACAGCTGTGAAGGGCGCGTCAGGGGTTACCTGAGCCTGAGGAAATCTAGTCCGTGTCATCGGCCTGAGTCGTGTAGCTCCGAGATTGGACATGGGAATCCACGAATTCATTCAGCTGGCGGAAGACCCTGCGCGAGGCCTCCGCCCACGGCATGAGGATCGGAAAGACATGGAACATTCCTTCTTCCTCCACGGCATGGACACGGACCCCGGCGTCCCGGAGGTTGACGACGAACTTCCGGATACCGTCGCGGAACATCTCCTGTGATCCCGAGGTGACGAATGTGGGAGGGAACCACTCGGGGTTCAGCGCGGCGTTGACCGTGGAGACGAGAGGATCACCCGGCTCGATTCCCTGCAGGTAGGGGGCGGTCGGCAGATTCCACGGGAGGACGTCGTACGGTGCGTTGTCGGTGATCGAGGGCTGGTTCAGTTCGAGGTCGACCTCTGGTGAGAACAGGGCGAGTGCGGCTGGCGGCGCGATGCCGGCGGCGCGGAGGTGGGACATGAGTGAGGCGGCGAGACCCCCGCCCGCCGAGTCGCCAGCGACGATGAGGTTGCCTGGCAGGATGCCCTGGTCGAGAAGCGCGGTGTAGACACTTGCCGCGTCGAGGACTCCCGCGGGGAACGGGAACTCCGGGGCAAGCCGGTAGTCGGCGATGAAGAAGTGACAGCGGGTCTGCCTCGCGATCGCAGCGGCGAACGCCGCGTACATCATGGGTGAGGTCCCGATGTAGCCCCCGCCGTGCAGGTAGAGAATCGTTCCGTACACCCGGTCGTCGTCATCACCCGTGACGTGTTGTTGGCACCACAGGCCGGGGACTCCGCCGAGCGTCTTGGCCGAAATCTTGACCCCGCCGATCTGGCGCACGATGGGTGGCATGACGACGCGGCAGACGCCATCGAGCACCTGTTCCATGGCGCGGAACTCGTCGATCGGCAACCCCAGTGAGTATCCCATGAAGGATCGAAGGGTATGCCGAGTAATCGCCTGGCCCAGATTCTCGACGATGTTGCCGGGCCCCCGCCACGGCCGACTGAACGGCACCCCGGCGACACCGGTGAGAAGGTTCTGTCCGAGCCCGTACAGCGTGATGGCCGTGACGGGCAGAGACGATGTTGCGACCTCAGGACGATCAGCCATGACCATGGTTGTCGGGGCGTCGGGAAGCGGAAGGGTCGCCCTGACGCCCCTTCCCCCTTTGCTCAAATAAGGGTGCGGCCAGGAGCCGCACGGAGCCAGTGACCTCTAGACTAGCCAAGAACGCCGCTCACATAGAGCGCGAACGCTCTTTGATCCGGGCGGTGAGCTCCTGGATCTGGTCGTACGTACGCCGGTCGTCCTTGATCTCCTTGAGGATCTTGCGTTGGGCGTACATGACCGTGGTGTGGTCCTTGCCGCCGAAGGTGACGCCGATCTTTGGCAAGGACAGGTCCGTGAGCTCGCGGCACAGGTACATGGCGATCTGCCGGGCGCGGGAGAGTGACCTGGTCTTGGAGGTGCCGCAGAGCTCGTCGATGCTCGTGGAGAAGAATTCCGCAGTGACCGCCATGATGGTCGCGGCCGAGATCTGGAGCGAGTCGTCGTCGGAGACCACGTCCCGCAGGACGACCTCGGCCAACGGCACGTCGACTTCATGCCCGTTGAGCGACGCGAACGCGACGACGCGGATCAGGGCCCCCTCGAGTTCACGGATATTCCGCTGGACGCGGGTCGCGATCAGCTCGAGGACATCGCGCGGAACCTCGTAGCCCTCGGACTTGGCCTTCTTGTCGATGATCGCGATACGCGTCTCCAGCTCGGGCGGCTGGATGTCGGTGATCAGACCCCACTCGAAGCGGGTGCGCAGGCGGTCCTCCAGCGGCTGCAGTTGCTTGGGTGGCCGGTCGGACGAGATCACGATCTGCTTCTGCGCATTGTGGATCGTGTTGAAGGTGTGAAAGAACTCCTCCTGGACCTGTTCCTTGCCGATGAGGAACTGGATGTCGTCCACCAGGAGGATGTCCGCCTCGCGGTACCGCTTCTTGAACATGTTCTGGCGGCCGTCGCGGACGGAGTTGATGAAGTCGTTGGTGAACTCCTCGGTCGAGACGTACTTGACCTTCTGTTCGGAGTACATCCGCAGGGAGTAGTGCCCGATCGCGTGGAGCAGGTGGGTCTTGCCCAGACCGGACTCGCCCCAGATGAACAGCGGGTTGTACGCACGGGCCGGTGCCTCGGCGACCGCCAGTGCAGCGGCCCGGGCGAAACGGTTCGAATTGCCCTGGACGAAGGCGCTGAACGTGTAGCGCTCGTTCAACCCGGGCGCGGTCGCGGCAGACAACGCCTCGTCGCGGTCGCTGCCGTGGAGGAGTCGCTCGGCGGCGATCTGCTCCTCGGTCATCCGCCGGGGGCGGGTCGTGGCGGGCGGATGCTCGTCCTCCGCACCGGGGCCGTGGATGTCCTCCGCGTCGATGGCCGGGTGGTCGGCGTCGTCCGTCGGTAGTTGAGCCCCGGCGAGTGACGTGTCCACCTTGACGGCCAGATCGATCGGCTCCCCGAGCTGCGAGCTCAGTGCGCGCGTGATGGGACCGCGGAGGATGGACTCGATGTTGTCGCGGGCGAAGGCCGACGGGGCGGCGAGCATCGCGAAACCGTTGACCACGGCGATCGGCTGGACGAGCCGGAGCCACGCCTGCTGCTGGCGCGACAGGGCCGGATTGTCGTCACTGGCCAGTTCCGGATCGGTCAGCTTGTCGAGGACGGCACTCCACACGTGTTCGAGTTCAGGAGACACGGTGGGCGGTCTCCTCTCGTCGGGTGTCGGGCGTTGCTGGTGGTCCGGGTTGCCGGCGGGACCGGGAACCACACTCTATCCACAGGCTCCGACCCAGGTCCACCGAGGTATCCACATGGTTGTCCACAGCTGTGGGAAGACAGACCCCTCCCGTCGGTTCGCGGGTAGGTCATCGGTGGGGAGGGGTCGGAGGTGCTTGTTCGGATTCACGTCGCGTCTTGCAGCCCTGGTGGGGCTCGCCTGAGGAATGACGGTAACAACATGGTGATCCGGGGGGCAACCCTCAAGATAGACTGGAGGGCGGATGTCAAGCATCGCGGCCGTGGGCGTGTCGTTGTGGCCAGGAAACTGGTATCAGTGAGACGAATGGGATTACACGGTTTGGCGGCCGGCGCCTCGGGCGCGTAATCTTGAGCAGTCTGTCGTGCGCCCGTGGGCGCCCGGCGCGTCGTGGTGCCGCCGTCCTTCGGTGATTCGACGACGTCTCGAACTCGATCGGGCGCTGGACACGGCGCCGACTTCACGTGAGGAGCCAACCATGGCCAAGGGCAAGCGGACCTTCCAGCCGAACAACCGTCGTCGTGCCAAGGTGCACGGCTTCCGTCTGCGCATGCGCACCCGCGCCGGTCGCGGCATCGTCGGCGCCCGCCGGCGTAAGGGCCGCGCGTCGCTGACGGCCTGATTCCGGCCGGGGTGGCGGGTGCTCCCCAGGTCGCACCGGCTCCACCGTTCCGCTGACTTCGCGACGGTGGTGCGCAAGGGTGCCAGGAAGGGCCGCCGCACCATGGTCGTACATGCCCACGTGGACTCCTCGGATGTCCGCGTGGGCGGTCCGCGTTTCGGGCTGGTCGTCAGCAAAGCCGTCGGGGACTCGGTGACTCGTCACCGCGTCAGCCGACGGCTTCGTCATATCGCGGGCGGCCTGCTGGACGAGGCCGGCGACGATCTCATGGTGGTGATCCGGGCCAACCCGGCCTCCGCGGGTGCGTCGCACGACGACCTCGTGCGGGACATGCGCGCGGGGCTCGCCGCTGCCGCCGCTCGCGCCAGGGGCACGTCGTGAGCACGGGGCGCCCGGGTCCCATCGCGCGGATCCTGTTGTGGATGCTCGACTTCTACCAGAAGGGCATCTCGCCCTGGACCCCACCGAGCTGCCGGTTCGAACCCACGTGCAGTAGTTACGCCGTCGAGGCGGTACGCGTCCACGGAGCCTGGTACGGCACCTGGCTCTCGGTGTGGCGTCTCCTGCGCTGTGGGCCGTGGACACCGGGCGGGTGGGATCCGGTCCCCCGGCCCCGTGCACCTGATCCACCGGGCCACGAGCCCCACGAGCACACCGACAATTCTCGAACGTAGCTAGGACTCCACCACCCATGTCGTTCATCACCAACCCGTTGGTCTATTACCCGATCTCCGGCATCCTCTGGTTCTGGCACAAGATCTTCGCGTTCCTCGGCGGTCTGCTCCCCTGGGTGGAGGCGCCGGATTCCAACGGGGTCATCTGGGCCCTGTCGGTGATCTTCCTCGTCTTCACCCTCCGCGCGATGCTGTTCTGGCCGGCGGCAAAACAGATCCGCTTCTCCCGCAAGATGCAGGAGATGCAGCCCAAGATGAAGGAGCTGCAGAAGCGGTACAAGAACGACCGCGAGAAGTTGGCGGTCGAGACCCGGAAGCTGCAGAAGCAGGAGGGGTTCAACCCCCTCCTGGGTTGCTTACCGATGCTGATCCAGATCCCTGTCTTCCTGGGTCTGTTCCACGTGCTGCGGTCGTTCAACCGGATGGGCTCGCAGTTCGGCGCGCTCGGGATGAGCGCCGAGGAGACGCGCAACACGGGCAACTACGTGTTCAACGCGGACGAGGTGCAGAGCTTCCTCGACGCCCGCCTGTTCGGTGCTCCGCTCTCGTCCTTCATCTCCCAGCCGGTCGAACAGTTCCAGGCCTTCGTGGAGCCGGGCGCGATGCTCGACTTCGCCCGGTGGAACATCATTCTCGTCGCCCTCCCGCTGATGATCGTCTCGGCGGTCACGACCCACTTCAACGCGCGGATCTCCCTGTCCCGCCAGTCGCCTGAGGCCGCGGCCAACCCGCAGGCCAAGATCATGAACCAGCTCATGCTGTGGGCCTTCCCCATCGGCATCCTGGTGACCGGTGCGTTCTGGCCGATGGCGATCCTCGTGTACATGGTCACGAATAACCTCTGGACCCTCGGCCAGCAGTACTTCCTGTACGAGAAGATGGCCAAGGAGGACGACGCCGCGGCTCTCCTGCGGCGCGAGGAGCAGAAGGCGCTCGCTCCGCGGGTGGGTGTGAAGCCCACCAAGCCCAAGAAGAACCGCGCCGCCGCGACGGGAACCGGCGTGGTGTCGGATCCGGCCGTGGAAGTGGGTACCGCGACGGTGGACGACGACGAGGTGATCGACTCCGACCCGGGGCCTGCGGTCGCTCCGGCATCCGCTCCACGCCCGGGTCAACGGCCTCAGGCTCCCGGCGGGCAGCGCAGTAGGCCGGCCCAGAAGGGATCGGGTTCGCGTCCCAAGAACAAGAAGAAGAAAAAGAAGCGTTGACCCGCTAGGGAAACGTGAGTGGACAAGGTCCCCGATGCTCCGGCGTCGGGGACCTTGTCCCATACTTGGGGTAGATATTCGTCGTACTCTCGGGGTTCGGCGATCGGCGGTCACGACGGAGGCAGGTCCATGTCCAAGAGGAACATCGAGGTGTCCGAGGAACGATTGGTCGAGGAGGGCGAGGTCGCTGGCGACTATCTCGAGCAGTTCCTCGACATCCTCGATTTCGACGGGGACATCGATCTGGACGTCGAGGGTGATCGAGCCGTGGTGAGCATCGTGGGTGGCGACGACCTGGATACGTTGGTCGGCTCGGACGGGTCAGTGTTGGACGCTATCCAGGAGTTGACGCGTCTCGCGGTGCAACAGGAACTCGGCGATCGGAGTCGGTTGATGCTCGACATCGCCGGCTGGCGTGAGGCGAAGCGCGAAGCTCTGACCGAATCCGGCCGCGTGGCAGCGCAGCGGGTTCTCGAGTCAGGTGAGTCGGAGGAACTCGAGCCCATGACGCCGTTCGAACGCAAGATCATCCACGACGCGATCGCGGAGCTCGATGGTGTCACCTCGGACTCGACCGGCGTCGAGCCCAACCGCCGGGTGGTGGTCCTGCCCGGGTGACGGGCGGCTCGGGGCAGGGGTGCGAGTCGTCTGGCTCGCACCCCTGTTCTGTGTCCGAGGATCTAATGACATCGATGTGATTCACCGACGGTGTTTCACGTGAAACAGCGGCTTTGCGGCCGCGAGGAGGAGCGCGAGACCATGAACGGACACACGGGCGACGAAGCGTCACGTGACAGCGAGGGAGCCGACGGGGCTGCGAGCGAGATGCCGGCCTCGCGGGACTCGACATCTGACTCCGGTGAGCTCCCCTCTGCGCCGCCCGCTGCAGCCGAGGTGTTCGGGGATCGGCTGGGTCTCGCGTCTCGGTACGTCGACTTCCTCGCGACGGCCGGGCTCGAGCGTGGGCTGATGGGTCCGCGTGAGCGGCCTCGGCTGTGGGATCGGCACGTCCTCAACAGCGCGGCTGCTGAGTCGCAGTTGGCGCAGGGCGAGTCCGTCGTCGATATCGGGAGCGGCGCAGGTCTCCCTGGTATCCCCCTGGCGCTCGCGCGCCCAGATCTGACGATCACTCTGGTCGAGCCACTCCTCCGTCGGGTCACCTTTCTCGAGGAGATCATCGGCGAGCTCGGCATCGATGTCCGGGTCATTCGGGGTCGCGCCGAGGAGAAGCCCATCATCATCGAGGCGGGGGAGGCGGATGTCGTGACGTCCCGGGCAGTGGCCCCGCTGGCGAAACTCGCCGGGTGGTCTGCTCCGCTGCTGAGGGTGGGTGGCCGTATGGTCGCCCTCAAGGGCGAGTCGGCAGTCGACGAGGTGGAGCGTGATCGTGCGGCGCTCCGCAAACTGGGGTTCGATGACGTTCGCGTCGAGACTGTCGCTGCGCCGGATGCCGAACCGACGAGGCTGGTGATCGGCACCTTGGCGACTAGGATGGGGGGCCGTGGCTCTCGATCCCGCGGACGCGGGCGTCGGTCTCACTGAGGCCTGACGGGGACGTGTTCAGTGTCGGTTTCACGTGAAACAATGACACCGACACGGCGGCAGGTTCGCCGCGCTCACGATGCAACTCGAAAGGTGACGGATGTCCTACGACGAGACCCCGATCTTCGCGGCCGCGCGGCAAGCGAACGAGGTCCTCCACGGGGATGCACCGGCACTCCCCCGTCCCGAGTCTCCGCGGATCGTCACGATCGCCAACCAGAAGGGCGGGGTGGGCAAGACCACGTCCACCGTCAACCTTGCCGCCGCTCTCGCCCTGGGTGGGCTCGGGGTGCTCGTGATCGACATGGATCCGCAGGGCAACGCGAGCACAGCGCTCGGTGTCGATCACCGCGAGGGCACACCGTCGAGCTACGACCTTCTGATGTGGGAGGCGTCCGTCGACGAGCTGATGCAGAAGAGTCCCCATGCCGAGCGGTTGTTCTGCGTGCCGGCGACCATCGACCTGGCGGGATCGGAGATCGAGCTGGTCGGGCTCCCCCAGCGGGAACGACGTCTCGCCGAGGTCCTCCTGCCGGAGGACCTGCAATCGCTTGGTATCGACTATGTCTTTCTCGACTGTCCGCCCTCGCTCGGCCTGCTCACCGTCAATGCGATGGTCGCTGCTCGCGAGGTCCTCATTCCGATCCAGTGTGAGTACTACGCCCTCGAGGGAGTGGGTCAGCTTCTCCGTAACGTCGAGCTCATCCAGCAGCATCTCAATACGGATCTGGAGATCTCGACCATCATGCTGACGATGTACGACGGGCGCACGAAGCTCGCCGAGCAGGTCGCCGGTGAGGTGCGGAAGCACTTCGGTGACACCGTGTTGCGGACGGTGATTCCGCGAAGCGTCAAGGTGTCCGAGGCACCGGGGTACGGGATGACCATCCTCCAGTACGACGCCGGGTCGCGCGGGGCGCTGGCCTACCTGGACGCCGCCCGCGAGATCAATGCACGGGGAGGGCCGGCCGGTCCGGGAGACCTCGTATCCACGCCCACCGCGAGTGAAGTTGAGGGCGTCGACCGCCCGGAGGAGAACTGATGAGCCAGCAGCGTAAGGGTGGTCTCGGGCGGGGTCTCGCCGCCCTCATCCCCACCGGCCCCGACGAAGGGCCTCGGCTCGGTAACGACGCCGCCGACCTGATCCTGGGGCCGCGTGGTGGCGGTCCGCGAACCACTCCCCCACGTCCGCGCTCGTCCGGGGCTGGGAATCGGGGTCCGGCGGATATGGAGCTCGCCGGTACTGCGTCATCGACGGCTCGCGGGGCCGACGCTGGCTCGCATGCCGACGATGGCGCGCCGGTTTCACGTGAAACAACCGAGTTGGTGGACCCCGGCGCGGTCTACCGGGAGATCTCCCCGGCCGAGATCGACCCCAACCCGAAACAGCCCCGCACCCACTTCGACGAGGAGGCGTTGGCCGAGCTCGCTCATTCCGTCAAGGAATTCGGACTCCTCCAGCCCATTGTCGTTCGTGAGATGTCCGGTGGGCGCTATCAGCTCATCATGGGTGAGCGACGCTGGCGGGCGAGTCAGCGCGCGAAGCTCGAGACGATCCCGGCGATCGTCCGGCAGACCGACGACGAGGATCTGCTGCGGGACGCTCTCCTCGAGAACATCCACCGGGTACAGCTCAACCCGCTCGAAGAAGCCGCCGCCTACCAGCAGCTGCTGGAAGAGTTCGACGTGACCCAGTCAGAACTCGCGACGCGCATCGGCCGGTCCCGCCCCGCGATCACCAACAGCATCCGCCTGCTCCAGCTGCCGACAGCCGTACAGCGGCGGGTCGCAGCAGGTGTGTTGTCAGCGGGACATGCGCGCGCACTTTTGGGCCTCGAGGCGGGGGCGCCGGCACAGGACGAACTCGCCGCCCGGATCGTCGCCGAGGGCCTGTCGGTGCGGGCGACCGAAGAGCTCGTCACCCTCGCCAACCGCGATCCCGGGGACACCACGGACAAGCCCAAGCCCGCGCCCCGCGGACGCCAGCGTAACCCCGAGCTGGAGGCGGTGGCGGGTCGGCTGTCCGACCGTTTCGAGACGTCGGTGTCGGTGACGATGGGGCGCCGCAAGGGACGTATCACCATCGACGTCGGTGACACCGATGATCTGGCCCGGGTACTCGCACTTCTCGAGGGCGGGTCGACCGCAGCGCCGCGATGATCTCCCTCCGCCCGCTGGACCTGTCGGCGGTGGACCAGTTGGGTCCTCGCGCCCGGCGTTGCGTTTATTGGCAGACCGACGGTGAGCAGTCCCCGGGAGATCCGGAGTTCGAGAAGGAAGCGTGGATCTCACACGTATCCCTGGAATGGGGTGTCTGCGGCCAGCTCGCCACCTACGGGGACCGATCGACGGCTGCCGCCTTCTACGCCCCCCCGGGGATGGTGCCTCGGGCGACGTGCTTCCCGACCTCGCCCGTCGGCGCTGACGCTGTGCTGCTCGCCGGCATGAGTGTCGAGCACGGCGCACCGGCAGGGGTACTGACCGCGTTGCTCGACGCCGTCGTCGTCAATGTCCGAAGCCGCGGAATCAAGGCCATCGAGGCCTTCGGGGTCACGTCCGAGGACCCCGGGCATGTTACGTCACGTGACGGGTGCGGCGCGGACTCGTGTGTGCCGGGGATGAGCTTTCTCGTCGAGCACGGTTTCACGGTGGTGGCACCCCACGAGACCCACCCACGCCTCCGGCTCGATATCGAGAGCGAGCACTTGTGGAAGGCGGACGTGGAGCGCGCCCTCGATCAGCTCTTCGCCGAACACGGATTCGCCACCCGGCGGCTCGGGGTGCTGTCGGGCGCGTCGGCGAGCGCCGTCGCCCGGGGACTCTGACACTCGGAGACTCTGACGCCCGGGGAATCTGACACCCGGGACTCACGACACCCCGGACCCCGACTCCCCCGGGGTGGCCGGAGGCGCGATCAGTCTCGCTGGCGCTGCTCGTAGTCGATGAGGGCGTCGACGGACATCGACCCGGTGGGATGATCGTCCTCGTCGAGGAGGTAGAGACGTTTCACGCCCACGAGGATCGAGTCGATGATGGTGTCCTGGGCGGCACGATCGCCGAGGATCTCGAGATCCTGCGGGTTGTACGCGTAGCCCAGGTAGATCTGCACGGACGGCATGCGGGTCATTCGCAGCAACGGCCAGCTCCGGCCATGGGTCCGGCAGTCGCGAAGAGTGGTGCGGCTGACGATCTCCCGCTGGATGAAGCCGGACAGGGCCTCACCGAGCATGGACTCCGCGCCGAGCGAGTTTCCGAAGTAGAACGTCGCGACCCCGTTGCCCACCGGATTCGGGTGGCGGTCCAGGCGGAGCGAGATGATGAGATCGGCGTTGAACGCGTTTGCTATCTCGGCACGCTCGGGATCGGTCGGGATCATCGCCTCGGGCCGGGAGAGGAAGACCTCCACGCCGGCCTGGTTCATCCGCTCGGAGAGCCGCCGGGTGATGTCCCAGAGCAGTTCCGCGTCGGTGATGGTCCCGTAGGGGGTGTCGATCCGGATCGGGTTCTCGGACCCACTGGGGCCGGGATCGAGGACGATCCGTTTACCGGCGAGCATGGGACCGGAGGTGCGGGCCCGCTCCTTCTCGACGAGAGAGGCGACGTCCCCGCCCTTGAACAGGGTCGAGAACCGGCTCAGGGTGTCGAGGGTCTCGGCACCGACCACACCGTCCGCGGGGAGCGCGCAGTCGCGCTGGAAGTCGGTGACGGCCGCGTGCGTGAGGGGGCCGAAGGTCCCGTCCACCAGGCCGGCGTAGAACCCGAGCTCGCCGAGTCGGCGCTGCAGTTGGGCGATATCGTCCCCCGCCATCGGCCTGGAGACGATATAGCTCAGGTCCCGGGTCCCCAGCACGTGGCTGGCGTCGTGGAGCGCGGCCTGGGTGGCCGGACCCACGATTCCGTCGGAGATCAGCGCACGCGCCTGCTGGAAGGCCAGAACGGCCTTCTCCAGGTCGGCGTCGAAGACGGCGTCGGTACGCGCGAGCACTGACCCGGTCTCGGGCTCGGTGACCCCGACCGACTCGATGTTGTGCAGCAGACCCATGCCCGCGAGGGTGGCCCGGATGGCGGCCACCTCGGGCCCACGGTCACCACGCCTCCACGCCATGGGTCTCCTCCCGCTCTCCTAGTGTTGGGTACCCGGATGAACTTACCGCCTCACACGCGGACATGCCCCGTCCGCGCCGGGCGGTGGGGGAACGCCACGGGGGAGCGCCACAGGGTGGCGACACAGGGTAGCGACCCGGGGCCGCCGGCGTGTGCGTCAGGCGCCGAGGACGTCGCCCAGCTCGGCTCGGAGCGCCGACTTGGACTTGGCGCCCGTGATGCGCTTGACCGGCTGTCCCTCCGAGAACAACAGCATCGCGGGGATCGCGGTGATCTGGTACTCGGCGGCGAGTTCCTGGTTGGCTTCGACGTCGACCTTGGCCACGGTAAGCTTGTCCGCCTCCGAGCCCGCCAGCTCGTCGAGGACCGGCGCCATCATGGTGCACGGGCGGCACCATGTGGCCCAGAAGTCCACGAGAACGGGCTTGGAGCCGCTGGCGGTGAGCACGGCGTCGGCGAAGTCGGCCTCGGTGACGTCGATGATGTTGGGGGTGTCGGCCATGAGGTGGTCCTTTCGGGTGGGTGGACGGGGCCCGGTTGTTCCGGGCCCGGTGCGGGCTCAGGCCTGCTCTGCGAGCCAGCGCTCGGCGTCGATCGAGGCGGCGCACCCCGAACCGGCGGCGGTGATGGCCTGGCGGTAGCGCTTGTCGACGAGGTCGCCACAGGCGAACACCCCGGGAAGGGAGGTGGCGGTGGTCTGACCGGTGAGGACGTAGCCGTCCTCGTCGACCTCGACCTGGTCGCGGGCCAGCTCGGAACGGGGATCGTGGCCGATCGCGACGAACATGGCGGCGGTCTCGAGCTCACTGGTCTCACCGGTGACGGTGTCGCGCAGACGGAGTTTCTCGACCGAACCGGTCGCGCCGGCCAGCACCTCGTCCACGGCCGTGTTGAGGACAAACGAGATCTTCTCGTTCTCCCGTGCCCGCTCGAGCATGATCTTGGAGGCGCGGAACTCCTCACGGCGGTGCACGATCGTCACGGAGGAACCGAACTTGGTGAGGAAGGTGGCCTCCTCCATGGCGGAGTCGCCGCCGCCGACCACGACGATCGGCTTGTCGCGGAAGAAGAATCCGTCACACGTGGCGCACGAGCTCACGCCCCGGCCGAGGAACTCCTGCTCCCCCGGGACCCCGAGGTAGCGTGCCGCGGCACCCATCGCGAGGATCACGGCGCGGGCGCGGTGTTCCTCTTCCCCGACCCGGACGGTCTTGATGTCCCCGGCGAGGTCCATGGACGTCACGTCCTCCATCCGGAGGTCTGCGCCGAACCGCTCGGCCTGCTCGCGCATCTGCATCATGAGATCGGGGCCCATCATGCCCTCGGCGAAGCCGGGGAAGTTCTCGACCTCGGTCGTGGTCATGAGCGCGCCACCGAACTGGGAGCCCTCGAAGACGACGGGCTTCAGCTCGGCCCGCGCGGAGTAGATGGCGGCGGTGTACCCGGCCGGACCGGATCCGACGATGATGACGTCGTGGACGGTGTCGCTCATGGGTTCTCGGGGCTCCTCGGGCGGTTGGTGGCTCGTGAGTCGGAACCGGCATCAGGTGCCGGGTCTTCTAGAGGCCACAACACCCCGGGGGGCTGCCTTGTTCCCGCGACCGCCCACCGGGTGACGGGAGGAACACCATCACACGGTGAGGGTGACCCCCTCGAGCAGGGCGGCGAGCTTCGCGCGGCCGCGGGAGCACCGGCTCTTCACGGTGCCCGGGGGGATGTTGAGCAGGTGGCTCGCCTCGGCGACGGTGCACCGCAGCATGTCGACGACGACGACGGCGTCCCGCTGATCGTCGGGCAGTTCCGCCAACGCCTCGGCCACGATGATCGCGTACGCCGGGTCCTGGTGGAAGTGGTCCCGGAGCGTGACCTGTTCGTGCAGCGACGGGGTGAGCTGGGTGTGGGTGCGCAGGCGCTGCGCCCGCATCTTGTCCAGGCAGGCGTTGACCACGATGCGGTAGAGCCACCCCTGCACCGGGCAGGCGTGGCGGAAGGTATCCGCCTTCCGGTACGCCGAGACGAGAGCCTCCTGCAGGGCCTCGGCGGCGTCGTCGCGGTTGAACGACGTGCGGATGGCCAACCGCCAGAGGTAGTCGTAGTGCCGCCGGACGAGGGCGGAGAAGGCGTCGGGGTCGCCGGCGACGTGCGCGTCCAACAGTTCGGCGTCGGACAGCGGCGACTCGGCTGTCAATGCGGGCCGGGCCCTGAGAACGGACTCTGCCCTGGGAGCGGACTCTGCCCTGGGAGCGGTCTGGGCTCTGAGCGGGGATCCCGCGCCTGCGGGCGGGGCAGGGGAACCCGCCGCGGTCGGGACGGCGGTACCGGTGTTCACGGCCGTCACCGTAACCCGGCCGGGCCCCCCGTGGGGACGTCTCCCGGCCGGTCAGCGGGTCAGTTCGACCTCGCTGATCGTGGCCTCGTAGGACTGGGCACCGGAGGTACCCAGGCGGGTGATCCACACCAGGACGTACCCGGACTCCCGCGGGTCATCGATCGTCACGGTGGCCGACCCGTCGCGGACGGTGCCCGCTCCGAGACGGGTGGTCTCGTCGAGTGACGCCGGAGAGGCACCGGGCGCGGACCGCACCTCGAAGCGCACGCCGTCGTCCCCCGAGCGGAGCACCACCCGGCGGACCTCCTGCTCACCGTCCAGTGCGAGCATCAACCCGATACCCGGCTTGTAGGCCGACGGCCCGTCGCCGATCTGCGACCGGTAGGCGTCGCTGGACCACGAGGTGGACGGGTCACCGTCGACCACGTTGGGGGCATCCGCCGAGTTCTCCGCGACGCCGTTCGAGGACGAGGGCTGCCAGGTGGTGGCGGTCGACACGGAGACCGGGGTGGTCGGGGTGGCCTCCTCCGCCTCGTCCCCGGTGTCGCCTGCGGCGGAGTCATCGGCCGCGGGCTCGGCGGTCTGGGAGGCGCGACTGGCCTGGGCGGCCCGTTCGATGGCGTCGAGCTGCTGTGAGAGCGGGGTGTCGTTGCGGGTGCCGCCGAACCCCCCGAGCATCCACGTGAACAACAGGGCGATCACCACGACCGCGGCCGCGCCGGTCCCGGCCATGATCTGCCAGCGGCGCTTCTGGACCTCCGGGTCCGGCTCGCTGTACGGCGCGGGTTCGGGACCCGCCTCCGCCGAGGACCACTCCGCCGACGACCATCCCGTCGCCGCGGCGTCCGCCGGGTAGGCGACCCGGGAAGAGGCCCCGGGGGCGGCGCGCCGCGGCCCGCCGACGCGATCGGTCACCATCGCCCTCACGGTGGCCGCCGAGCTGACCGACGACCCGTCGAGAGACCGCATGGCCAGCACCGCGGATTCCGGCGCCACCCCGGTACCGGCCACCGTGGGGTCGAGGACCTCGTCGTCGTCGTCCCTCCGGGCGGGACCGGGCCGACCGTCGGTCGGTTCGTACAGATCGGAACCATCGGGCAGCGGGAGCGGCCACGCTCCGGTGAGCAGCGCATAGAGGGTAGCGCCCAGGCCCCGCACGTCGGACCGGGCGTCGGCCCCGTCGCGGACCCCGGGGAAGGCCAGGACGGCGCGCCCGTCCTCGGTGAGTCGGATCCGGTCGGGTGAGTCGAGGCCCAGGGTCAGGCCCACCTCCTCGGCACGGGTCGCGGCGTCCGCCAGACCCCACACCGCGCCCACGGCGGAGTCGGGGTCCGGCTCGGCCACGGCCGCGGCGAGACTGCGTCCGGGGATCCACTCCGAGACCACGATGCCGCCCGCGCGGCCGCGGATGACGTCGAGAACGCGCGCCAACCCGTCCGCGTAGACCGTGGTGAGGGCGACGGTACGGTCGAGCACCCCCGTCGCGGAACCCGGGGGCTGCTCGCCGGGGAGCGGGTCGACGAAGGTCAGGGCGACGAACCTCCCCAGGCGCCGGTCGCGGGCCTTCCAGAAGGACTGGCCGGCGACACCACCGCAGGGTTCGAGGAGTTCGTACCTGCCGCCGGAGACCAGGCCTCCGACGGTCAGACGAGGTGGCGACGAGGCGGTGTCCGGTGCCGGGGCTCCAGTCTGTTCACCCACCCGTTGACCCTCCTCGCCTGGTGCGGCAGCCCGTCAGGAGGCGCTGCTCGTGATCCCTGAGTGTACGTACCGGCCCCGCGTGGATTCGACTATCTCCTCAGACGTCCCACGAGTCCGCGGAGAACGGGGGTGATCGAGTCGAGTTCGGGCAACCGGGACCGCGACAGGATCAGACCGGTCACCGCGAGGGTGATGACGGCGGCGACACCGGCACGCAGGACGAACCCGATGCTTCCGACGGCGTCGGTGAGGGCGTCCATCGGCAGGATCGTGTCCACGGCGAGCGCGACCAGGGCACCGGCGATCGACGCGCCGAGGGTCCACGAGGCCGACCGGAGGGTCTCGCGACCACGCAGGGACCCCAGTTTCGACCGCAGCAGGATGAACCCGGCGACGGCGCCGACGACCCAGCCGATGCCGTTGGCCAGGGCCAGGCCGATCACCACGTGGGACCGCTGGTCGGCGACTACGGGGACGAGGAGCGACAGGATCACGCGGACGACCGTGATCGCGAGGATCATCGCCGTCGGCGTCCAGTAGTCCTCGCGGGCGTAGAACACCCGCTGCTGCAGCAGGACCACGGCGTAGGGCACCAGCGTGAAAGCGCCGAAGGTCAGGGTCAGGCCGAGCACCTGGGCGCTCTCGGCATCGAAGTTCCCGTAGCGGAACAGGCCGGTGGCTATCGTCGGGCCGAACGCGGTCATGAACGCGATGATCGGCAGCAGCCCGAACAGCGACAACCGCGTCCCCAACGAGATGTCCCGCACCACCGCGTCGTTGCGGCCGGCCACCCCGTTGTCCGCCAGGCGGGGGTTGATGGCGGTGAGCAGGGTGACGCCGATGATCCCGTACGGGACTTGCAACAGCAGCCAGTAGGTCTGGTAGATAGCGATGGCGGCCTCGTCCGCCGCCGACCCGATGCGGTTGGTCATGACCAGACCGACCTGCGAGATCAGGACGTAGGTCACACCGGCGAGGGCGTGCCCGCCGAACTGCGTGATGCGGGGGTCCAGACCCCACTGGGGGCGCAGGTCCACGCCCGCGCGACGCAGGGCCGGGACCAATACCGCCGCCTGCAGCACCACGCCCAGGGTGGTGCCCAGGCCCAACAACAGGATGGGCGCGCTGAGCAGGTTGACCGGCGCGGCCGGGTCGATGCCGCTGCCGACCACCGCGAACAGCACCAGTGTCGCGATGGCCACCAGGTTGTTCCACACCGGCGCCCACGCCCCGGGACGGAAGACACCGTTGTAGTTGAGGATCGCGAGCATCACCGAGAACACGCCGTAGAAGAAGATCTGCGGCAGCAGCAGGAACGCGAACGCGGTGGCCAGGTTGGTGTTGACCTCGCCGTCGCCCAGGTTGAGCTCGGTGAGCAGCGGCGCGCACGCCACCGCCACGACGGTCGCCCCCAGTGCCAGGACCGAGGTCACGGTGAGCAGGCGCCGGATGAAGGACACGCCCCCGTCCTCGTCCTCCTGAGCGGCCTTGGCCAGCAGCGGCATGAACATCGCGGTGAGCACCGAACCCAGGACGAGCTCGGTGATCATGTTGGGCAGCGTGTTGGCGGTGTTGAAGGCGGATGCCACGGCGGGGCCGAGCACCGTGAGGATGAGGATCATCCGGACGAACCCGGTGATGCGGCTCGCGAGGTTGGCCACGGCCATCGATCCCGTCGAGCGCATCACCGACGCGTCGGAGGAGTCGCGGGTCCGCGCCCCGGTCCCCCCGCCGGGCGTCTCCGGGCGCGCTGCGGACCGCTCCGGGGTCGGGGCGATCGGCCGCTCGATCGGCCGCGCGATCGGCCGCGCGATCGGCCGCTCGATCGACGGCGCGGGGGCGGCGTCCGGGATGAACGAGTCGGCGACCGGCGGCGGGGAGGCCGGGCCCGGCAGCACGCAACTGCCCGACTCACGGCGTCGGCCGCGGAGGCCGGGATCCGGTCTGCGCAGTTCGGGCCCGGGGGACCCCTGCTCGTCGTTCACGGTCGGTGCCCTTCGTCCGCGGGGTCGAGGATGCCCCGACGGTAGCGCAGGTACCGCCGGCCCCCGAGGATGAGGGCGAGGGCGGCCGCGGCCAACGCGAACGCCTGGGCGACCGGGTAGCCACCGGTCTGGACGGACAGCTCCACCGGCTCCGACAGCGGGCGCCCGTCGGGACCCTCGAGGACGAACGCCACGGTGTGGCGTACGCCGCCCTCGGCATCGGACTGGGTGGGCACCTGCAGGGTCCGCGACCCCGAGGCCGGGATCTGGACGACCCCCACCGGCTCCACCGTGATGTCGTCCGGCGCGGTGACGGTGACGCCGACGCGCACCGGGAAGGGCAACGCGTTGCGGGTCACCAGCAGCAGTGGGCTGTTGGGGCTGGCCATGGTGAACACGCTGCCGGGCGGCAGCAGGTCCACCCTGCCCAGCGAGCGGGAGACCGTCTGCTCGAGCCGGTCGAGGCGCTCGGCGGTCCCGGCGCGGGCGTCAGCCCCGGTACCGGACCCGGGCGACGTGCCGTCTCCCCCCGCCCGCCGGCCGGTCTCCGACAGGGCCCGGAGGGCCTCGGTCACCATCGGGTCGAGGTGGCCCTCGGCGTCCGCCGACGTGGGATCGGCGGCGTCGACCAGCGACCGCAGCGTGCCGATCCCCCGCAGGGCGTCGGAGACGCGACGGTCCACCCCGGCCAGGTCCACGGCCCCCGGGTCGACGGCGCCCGTGGGGTCGTCCGCCAGGGACCCGTCCGGGACGGTGACCGGTCCGGCCAGGCGCTCGGTGAGCGGCACCGCGCGCATCCTCCCCGCCGCCAGTTGGGCGCCGAGGGTCTCCAGCAGCGAGCCGGCGGCCTCGCCGTCGACGCTCCACACCTGCGGCGGCACGGCCAGGACCCCCTGATCGGCTGCCGGGCCCGAGGGGTCGGTGTCGGCAGCGGGACCGGTGCCCGCGGAAGGCCCGGCGCCGGCCGCGCCGGCGGCCTCGAGCGGGGCGATGGGGGCGGGGCCGGCGTCGATGGCGTCCACGACCGGCGCGAGGAGCGCGGCCCTCGCGTCCTGGAGGCGGGCCGCCGCGGAGTCGGCGGTCAGCCAGTACCGGGTGTCGGGGTCGGAATAGCGGGGGTTCTCCGGTGCGGACCCGGTCGCGGCGAGGGCCGCCCCGATTGGCGCCGAATACGTCAGTGCGCGTCCGCCGTCGGTCCCGGCCAACCCCACCATCCCGGGGGGCGGGACGAGACCGGTGTCGGTCCGCGTCGACGGGGCCGCCACCACGGCGGTGGCGCCGGGCTCCCCCAGCGCCTCGGCGGTGCCGGGCAGCAGGGTCCCGGATGCGGGGACCAGCACGTCGGGGATCGGGGACACCCCGAGGATCCGCTCCACGGAATCGTCGCTGTCCAGCGCGGCCCGGGTGAGCTCGGTGGACCCCACCGCCCCGACCGCCTCGAGGCCGGCCTGGGCTGCCGGCAGCGTCACCACGCAGGTGCCCTCGGCCAACGCCCGCAGCTCGTCCAGCCAGCGTTCGGCGTCCGCTTCCACCGCCCCGGGATCGGCGGGGGCGGACCGCTCCGGGTCCCCCCGGCCGCCCCGGTTCCGCCCGGAGGAACCCCCGTCGTCGCCGCCGGTGCCGTTCCCGATGAGCACGGCGCGGCCGTCGGCGATCTCGGACACGGTCCCCAGCAACTCCGGGTCCACGCCCAGGCAGACCGCCCGTCGCAGGTCCTGCCCGCCGGGCCCGTCGAACGCGTCGTCGGCCGCCCGGACCAGCCCGGTGAGCCGACCGTCCTCGGACAGCTCGCGCAGGAGCGAGTCGTCGGTCAACGCGACCACCGGGTCCGGGCCCTCCGCTCCGGGCACCGTCGCGATCCGCGTGGGTGCCGCCGCCAGCGGCCACATCATGGTCAGCGGGACCGGAGTCGGGCCCCGCCCGTCCGCCGGCCCGGGTGCGACCACCTCGTCGTCGTCGTCGACCCCCGGTAGCGCCGCCGGTCGCGGCGCCTCGAGCACGGGCAACTGGGTGCGGGCGTCGTCGAGTCGCGCGGGCGACCCGCCCTCCGGGGTGCCGTTGACGTTGACGAGGAGCGGATAGATGCCGGGTTCGGTCAGCTGCAGGTCGGGGGCCGGGTCGCCAGGGATCTCCCGGGCCGGCATGGACACGCGGTACGGCACGGACTGCCCCGGCGCCACGGTCTCGGCCACCCGCAGGAACTCGCCGCGGACCGCGAACGACGGCTCGGACCACACCAGCGGCTCACGCACCGCCTCCGCGTCGGCGGCGCGGGGCCCGCGCTGGAGCCGGACGTCGACCGACTCGAGGGGGATGTCGCCGACGTTGGTGATGGTGCCGGACACCGTGACGACCGGGACCCCGGACTCGGTCCCGACCGCGACCCGGCCCCCCGGGCCCCCCGCCCCGTCGAGGACGGTCGGGGAGATCTCGTCGATGGTGATCCGGGCCAGTGCCGGCGCCGGGTTCGGGATGTACCCGGCCGCCGCGGCCTCCGCGGGGGTGATGGCCCCGGCCGGCTGGACACCCCACAGCGGGCCGAGGGCCAGCGCCGCACACAGTGCCGTCGGGACGACCGCCCGGACTGCGCGCCCAACCGGCCGCCCGGTCACGGCCCGGACTCCTCCGGCGCGTGGTCGCGAGGGGTGACGCCGTGCGCCCCGGTGCGGCGGACCGGCTCGGGGCCGTCCGCCCGGCGGGACGGGTCCACCATCTGCGCGTCGGCGGGCGGGGGATTGTCGCCGGCCAGTTCGGCGCGCGCGAAGTCCGGGAGGAGGGTGCGGGCGGACTCGACCAGTCGCCGCTCGTCCGGGTACGCGAGGCGCCGGGGCAGGTCGTCGAACGCGAACCAGGCGACCTCGGTGATCTCCGGGTCCTCGTCGCACAACTCGCCGTGGTCGTAGCGGACGAGGTGGTGGTGGACGGTCTTGTGGATGCGTCGGCCCTCGGCGACGAACCAGTAGTCGATGGTGCCCAGCGGGGCCAGGACGGTGCCGTCGACGCCGGTCTCCTCGAGCACCTCGCGCCGGGCCGTCTCCGCGACGGTCTCCCCCGGCTCGATGTGCCCCTTCGGCATGGACCACAGCATGCGGCCTCGGCGGTCCAGCCGACCGATGAGGGCGACCTCCAGCCGGGACAGGTCGGGCTCGGGTCCCTTCCCCGCCTGCGCGAGGTTCCGGACCACCAGGCCGCCGGCCGAGGTCTCCAGCACCGTCTTGAGTCGCTGGCCACCGCGGGGATGCCGCGCGCCCCCGCGACCGCCGCGGGCGTTCTTGGCGCCGGCCTTGCCGCCCTGGTGGGTGCCGGGCTTGGTGGTCTTGGCCGCGGCCTTGGACCCGCCCTTGCCACCGGCCTTGGAGCCGGTCTTGGACCCGGTGCCGCCGCCGGCCTTCGCGGGCCCGGACGTGCGGGTGGTGTTGGTGGAGCTCGCCTGGCCACCGCCGCCCGACTTGGACCGGCCGGGCTGACGCGGGTGACGGGGGGCCTGGCGGGAGGTGGCGCCGGCGGTGCCGTCGCCGGTTTTCACCGTGTGGGTGGCGTCGGGGCTCGACGGCTGATTCTGGTTCTCGGGTGCGCGGCCCTGTCCCCGACCGCCGCGCCGACCGCGTCCGCCGCGGCGGCGACGCCGTCCCTGCCGGGACTGACCGTCGCCGGAGGGGCCGGTGGAGCCGGTGGGCCCGGACTGGCCCCCCTGGCCGGACTTCTGACCTGGCTTCTGACCTGGCTTCTGGCCGCCGCCCCCGGCGTCCCGGGGCGCCGGTTTCTGCTTGTCGCCCTGCGCGCTGCGCTGGCCGTCGGACCCCTTCGCGGCAGCGCTGTCCCGCTTCTGACCTGCGGCGTCGCGTCCCGCGGCGCCGGGTCCGGCGGGCCGACGCGCACGACGACGCCGCGGCGCGTTGGCGCGCGGTTCGGCGGGACGATCGGCTTCGGACACCCATCGATGCTACCGGCCGGGGGTGAGTGGACCGGAATCCACGGCGCGCCGCGGCCCGGCCGCGTGCGGGTGCCCGGGCGCGTGGGTGGCAGGCGTGGGGAGTCACGACGACGACGACGAGACACTCCCGTCACTCCAGTGCGCTGCCGTCCCAGCGGTCAGGGCCTCGGGGCCGTGGCGGCCGGGGACGGTCCCGCGGCGGCGGGCGCGGCTAGAGTCCGCAGTATGAGCTCTGGTCCGTCCGCCCACGCCCTGGTCCTCCGACACCGGGCCAAGCCGGGCCGTCGCGACCAGTTGATCGAGGTGTGGCGCCGGCACATGCCGGAGGCCGTCCAGGCCAACGCCGGACACCGGGCCTATGTGTTGTGCGCGTCCCACGTGGACCCGGACGTGTTGGTGGTGTTCCAGCACTACCGGGACGCCGCGGCCGCCCAGGAGTTCCTCGGCAACCCCGCCTACCTGCGATACCTGGAGGAGTCGAGCCCGCTGCTGAGCGGCCCGCCCGAGGTCGAGGCCGTGGATCCACTGTGGTCGAAGGCGGTCGCGCCCGGCGAGTGAGCCCCGCCGAGTGAGCCCCGCCGGGCATTCCGGCAGCGCATCCGGCCAGGATGCGCTGCCCTGTCGACTAGCGCGCCCCGAATGGTCCATTCCCGCAGCACAACCCGGTGATCGGCGTACATTCCGGCAGCGGAGGTCGGCGAGGCGGCGTACCCGGGGCTGCGTGTGCCGGCGGTGCCCCCGCCCGCCCGCCGGCGCGGTCCGGCC
>NZ_JABFAN010000012.1:101872-136729 GCF_017168155.1 Dietzia sp. KRD202
GGGCTCACCCGGCCCCCGGGGCTGATCCCGCCCGGCCCCGAGCGCGCGGGTCAGGGATTGTCGGGTCCACTCGGTAAAGTCGGGCCCGTGACAGCCCGCAGACCGACCCCCGACCGCAGTGCCGCCGACAGCAGCGCCGCCGCCGATCGAGCCGCCTCCGATCGACACGACGCCGCGGTGTTCTCGGCTCTGCAGGACGGACCGGGTTCCCGGCCCGACCCGGCAGAGGTCGAGGCACGCCGGGTCCGGTTGCTCGCGGGCGCCCAGACCACGATGAACGACCTGGCCGACGTGCTGGCCCCGCTCGCGACGGCATTCGGTGACGCCGGGCACGAGCTCTACCTGGTGGGTGGCAGTGTCCGCGACGCCGTGCTCGGCCGACTGGGCACCGACCTGGACTTCACCACGGACGCCCGGCCCGAGACGGTGCGGGCCATCCTCGACGACTACGCGGACGCGGTGTGGGACACCGGGATCGAGTTCGGCACGCTCTCGGCCGTCAAGAGGGACGGTGGCGGGATCGAGCAGCAGATCGAGATCACCACGTTCCGCGCCGACTCCTATGACGGGGTGACCCGGAACCCCGAGGTCGTCTTCGGTGACACCCTCGACGGTGACCTGATCCGGCGCGACTTCACGGTCAACGCCATGGCGGTGCGTCTGCACCCGGACGGGCGCCAGGAGTTCGTCGACCCCCTGGACGGGATGGACGCCCTGCTCGCCGGCGTCCTGGACACCCCGGCCGCGCCGGAGCAGTCGTTCTCCGACGACCCGCTGCGCATGCTGAGGGCCTGCCGGTTCGTCTCCCAGCTGGGGTTCACCCTCGCGCCGCGGGTGTTCCGCGCGATGGCGGAGATGACCGGGGAGATCGACCGCATCACAGTCGAACGGGTGCGGACCGAACTCGACAAGACCATCCTCGGCGACTACCCGATCGACGGCATCAACATGCTGTGCGAGGCCGGGTTGGCCGATCGTGTGCTGCCCGAGGTGCCCGGCATGAAGCTCGAGCGCGACGAGCACATGCAGCACAAGGACGTGTACTGGCACTCGCTCACGGTGCTCAAGCAGGCCATCGACCTCGAACCCGAGGGGCCCGACCTCGTGCTCCGCTGGGCGGCGTTGCTGCACGACGTGGGCAAGCCCGCCACGCGGGCGCCCAAGCCCGGCGGCGGCGTGACCTTCCACCACCACGAGGTGGTCGGCGCGAAGATGGTGCGCAAGCGCATGCGTGCGCTCAAGTACTCCAGGCAGATGATCGAGGACGTCTCCGGCCTGGTGTTCCTCCACCTGCGCTTCCACGGGTACGGCGAGGGTCAGTGGACGGATTCCGCGGTGCGCCGCTACGTCTCCGACGCCGGTCACCTGCTCCCGCGCCTGCACCGGCTGGTCCGGGCGGACTGCACGACCCGCAACAAGCGGCGGGCGGCCAAGCTGCAGGCCAACTACGACTCGCTGGAGCGGCGGATCGTCGAGATCGAGGAGAAGGAGGACCTCGCCCGGGTCCGCCCCGACCTCGACGGCAACGAGATCATGACGCTGCTCGACCTCAAGCCGGGGCCCGACGTCGGTCGCGCGTGGGCGTATCTCAAGGAACTGCGCCTCGATCGCGGCCCGCTCGACCGGGATGAGGCCGAGGCCGCGCTCCTGAGCTGGTGGGCCGAGCAGAACGAACCGCAGCAGAACGGCGATCCGGCATGATCGGCGGAGCGGTCGACCGCTACCTGGGCTCGGCCGCTGCGCGGGTCGTCGTCGTCGTCCTCGCCGTCGTCGGCACGCTGCTGCACACCGTGGGCATCCCGGGGTTGCAACAGATCCCGCCGTACCGCATCGACCTCGACGTCTACCGCGTCGGCGGGCAGGTGTTCCGCGACGGTGGCGACCTCTACGGCGAGCTGCCCCAGCTCGCCCAGGGCGCCCACCTGCCGTTCACCTATCCCCCGCTGTCGGCGCAGCTCTTCTCGCTGTTCACGCTGGTGCCGTTGGCGGTCGCGTCCGCACTGATCACGCTGGCGACCATCGCGGTGCTGGCCTACGTCGTGCAACTGGTGCTCACGCGCACGTGCGAACGCCCGCAGCGCGAGTTGTGGTGGCTCACCGCAGCCGTGGTGGCGGTGGCACTGTGGTTCGGCCCGGTGCGCGAGACGATCGGGTTCGGGCAGGTCAACGTCTTTCTCATGGCGCTGGTGCTGGTCGACGTCATCCGCGGTCGCGGCCGCTGGTGGGGCGGCACCCTCACCGGGCTGGCGATGGCCATCAAGCTCACCCCGGCGGTGTTCCTGCTGTACTTCGTGCTGCGGCGCGACTGGCGTGGGCTGGCCACGGCGGTCGTCTCGGCGCTGGCGTTCACCGGGATCGGGCACCTGCTCACCCCGGACGACTCCGCCCGCTACTGGACGTTCGCCATCCGCGACCCGGCCCGGATCGGCGGTCTGGCGTTCACGTCCAACCAGTCGGTGAACGGGTTCGTGCACCGACTCGGCTTCGAGGACACCGCCGCGTCGGTCGCGTGGTTCGTGGTGTCCGCGGCGATCGGCCTGGGGATCGCGTGGGTGGCGTGGCGGCTGCTGCGGTCCGGCCACGAGGTGGCCGCCGCGGTCGCGGTGGGGCACGTGGCCCTGTTCTGCTCGCCCGTGTCATGGGGACACCACTGGGTGTGGGCGGTGCCCGCGGTCGTGCTCACCCTGGTGTGGGCCGACCGCGCGGGACGAGATGACGACGACGACGAGCGCGGCTGGCTCGCCCTGGCCGGCAGCGGCGTGGTGATCTTCCTGGGCACACCGCAGTGGTGGGTGCCGCACAGTGAGGGCCGCGAACTCGGCTGGGGCCCGCTGGAGCACCTCGTCGGCAACGCCTACCTGATCTGGGCGGCGGTCTTCCTCGTCGTCGTCGGTGTTCGGGCCACCCGTCTCGGCCGCCCCGACCTGGGCGGCGATCCCGAACGACCCGCGCTGCTCGCCAGGGCCACCGCGAGCAGCTGAGCGCCCGCCGTCAAGGCGGAACGACGATCTGTGGAATGCGGTTCCTCGCTCCACAGATCGCGGATCGGGGCTGGCCCGGGCCGGGCGGTCGGGACACGATTCTGGGCATGGACTACTTCTTCGGAGACGGCGTCGGGGACCCGACGCAGTGGCAGGGCGAGCCCGACCTCACCCTCGGAACCGGTGCCGCGGACGCGCTGTGGCTGGACTTCGACGGCGACGGATACGCCGACGACGCCCTGTGGGACTCGGACCTCGACGGCGCCGCCGACCGCGTGGTGACCGACGTGGGCACCGGCGCCCAGGCCGCCTACGCCGATGACGGCGGACGCGGCGTGTGGAACGTCTACGCCGGGGGAGCCGGCGCGCTCGCCGCGGGGTCCGTGGGCGGCGGGTCTGTCGGGGGCGGCATGGGGTCCGTCGGGGCCGGCTCCCTGGCGGCCGGATCGGTGCTGGCAGGAGCCGAGGGTGCGGGCGCGCTGATGGGCGGTTCGCTGGCCGCGGGGGCGGACGGGCTGGCCGCCGGCTCGGAGGCGATGGGCGGGCTGCCGGACTGGGGCGCCCTGCTGTCGGATGCCATCGGCGCGATCCACCACGGGTCGGCCGCTGCAGCGGATTCGGCCAGGTGGTCCACTCCCCCGGTCACGGAACCCGATCCGGTGCCGCCGCCCCCGCCGGTCGTGCACACCCCGGCCCCGGAACCCGCGCCGGTGCAGGGCGGGACCGTTCCCGAACCCGCGGAACCGGTCGTCGAGGACGACGGCTCCATCACCGTCGACACGGGCAGCGGGATGCTGTCCGTGGCGGACATGAACGGCGACGGGCGGCTCGACGCCGCGTTGCCGTTCGAACCGCCTCATCTCGAGCTCCCGCACATCGACGCGGGTTCGGTTGCCGGATCGCTCGACGTGGGGGTCATCGACGCCGGCGCTCTCGGCGGTGGCTCGATCGGCGACGACTCGGTTGGTGGTGGCTCGGCCGGTGGGGGCGCCGGAGCTGCCGGTTCCGCCGCGGCGGGCTCGGCTGCGGCGGGTTCCGCTGCCGCCGGGTCGATGGGCGCGGGTTCGGTCGGCGCAGGGAGCGTCGGCGCAGGTTCGGTCGGTGGCGGTTCCGTGGGTGGCGGCTCGGTGGGCGCAGGCTCGGTGGGTGGCGGTTCGGTCGCCGCGGGCTCTGTGGGCGGGGGCTCAGTCGGTGGTGGCTCGATCGGTGGCGGTTCGATCGCCGCGGGTTCGCTCGGGCTCGGCTCCTGACCTCGTGCGCGTGGCCACGAATGCCGCGATCACCGCGGCGACGGCGTACAG
The DNA here is from genome assembly GCF_017168155.1 of Dietzia sp. KRD202. Lineage (NCBI taxonomy): Bacteria > Bacillati > Actinomycetota > Actinomycetes > Mycobacteriales > Dietziaceae > Dietzia > Dietzia sp. KRD202. Next base: position 106,155 of record NZ_JABFAN010000012.1, read on the forward strand.
CGCGGCCGGGACCAGCATCAACGACACCGACCGTCCGTCGGCGGGCACCAGCGGCAGGACCGCGACCATCCCCACCACGAACGCCGAGTTGAACAGCGCGTCCTGCAGTGCGAAGACCCCGCCGCGGCGGGCGTCGGGGACGTCGGTCTGCATGGCGTTGTCCGCGACGAGCTTGACCACCTGGGCGCCCAGACCGATCGCCACCGCGCCCACGACCAGCGCCGTCGGCTCGAGGGTCGGGCCGACCGCGAGTTGCGCGACCCCCGACAGCACCGCGCCCGATGCCACGACGACGATCCGCCGCCGACGGGCGATGGCCCAGGGGGTGACGACGGCGGCCAGACCCATGCCTGCGGCCACCGCCGCCGACATCAGTCCGAACCCACCCATCCCGGCCACGACAGGGCCGCCCACGCCGCCGGACTCGGCGTCGCGCAGCAGCAGGATCGCCAGCATCGTGGTGATCCCGAACGCCGCTCGGCCGAGCGTCACGCCGGTCAGCGACACCCACACGAGGGCCGTGGACCGGGCGGCCCGGACGCCCTCGGCCAATCCACCGGCGAACAGGGACAGCGCATCTAGTGCCACGCCCCGGCCGGGATCAGCGCTGAGCTCGTCGTCGTCGGGTCCCAGGTGCCGGCGCGGTAGCGCCAGGATCGCCCACACCCCCACCAGCGCGGCGACCACGGACGGCACGAGGGTCCACGACACCGCGGCGTCCCCGGCGCCGAGGACGGCCAGGACGGCGAACGCCGCGACCGCGCCGACGGCCGTGATGATCGACCCCACGGTGACCAGAACCGAGTTGGCGCCGGCGAGGATCCGGTCGGGCACCACCTTGGGCATGGCCGCGGTCATTCCGGTGTTGATGAGGCGGCCCAGCCCGATGGCCACGAGCGAGAGCGCGAACAACATCGGCAGGCCCGCCCCCGTGTGCACGGCGCCGGCGGCGACCAGCGCGATGGTCGCGATGATGGCCACCGTCCTGACCAGCGCCGCGACCGCGACGACGACCCGACGATCCCAGCGGTCGAGCGCGGCGGCGGCGAAGGGTCCGATGACCGAGTACGGCAGCAGCATGACGGCGAACCCGCCGACGATGGCGGCGGGCGTCGTCGCGGACTCGGGGCTGAACAACACGATCCCGCCCAGCGCGGCCTGGTGGATCCCCTCACTGAGCAGGGCGGCCAGGCGCGCCGTGGACAGCCGGCCGAGGCCGTCCGACTCCCGCAGTGCGGCCGCCAGTCGTCCGCGCGGGGGGCCGACCGGATCGGCGGACAGTGAGGTCACGCGAATCACCGTAGCGCTCGCCGCACGAGCGGCGACCATCGCGGCGGGACCCGATCGAGGGGACGCGCGTGTGGGTCGTCGGCGACGGGGGCATCATGGGGACATGGACACGGGACCGGACGATCTGGGCGGCGGCGGCCTGTTCGGCGACCGCCTCTACTCCGCGATGGACAAGCGTGATCCCGTCGCCGGGTCGCTGCTCATCGCGGCGCCCGACATGCCCGATCCCAACTTCCAGCGCGCGATCATCTACATGATCGAGCACGACCACTCGGGCTCCCTGGGCGTCGTCATCACCCGCCCGAGCGAGACCGAGGTGGAGTCAATCCTGCCCGCCTGGGCCGAGATCTGCGCTCCCCCGTCCGTCTTCCACATCGGGGGTCCGGTCAATCCCGACACCGGGATCGCACTGGTGGTGCTCGGTTCCGGCGTGGACGGTGACCGGTTCGTCGGGCTCCAGCAGATCGAGGGCCGGGTGCACGTGGTGGACCTGGACAGTGACCCCGACCTGCTGCGCGACCACGTCGAAGGGATGCGGGTGTTCGTCGGATACACCGGCTGGGCCCCCGGGCAGCTGCAGGACGAACTCGACCGCGGCGACTGGTACGTCGCCCCCAGCCTGCCCAGCGACCTGCTCGCCCCCGCCCGCGTCGACGTGTGGGGTGCGGTACTGCGGCGTCAGGAGATGCCGCTGCCGCTGTACGCCACCTTCCTGGAGGACGGGGACGTCAACTGACGGCCGGCGCCCCGGGTGAGTCTCATTATATGGGAGACAGTTTCTAGTTTGTGGGATCGAGTCTAGGCTCGTGCAGGTGGAGACGGTGAAGCATGAGTCGACCGCGGTGACCCCGCGGCACTGGCTGGTGCTGGCGGTCGCCACGTTCGTCGCGGCGTCGGGCTCGGCGTTCGTCGTCGGCGTGGGCTTCCTGCTCCCCCACCTCACGACCGTCGAAGGGCTGTCACTCTCGCGGGCCGGGGTGCTGGTCGCGATGCCGCTGGTGGGGATGGCCACGGCCCTGATCGCGTGGGGTTGGCTCGTCGACCGGACGAGCGAGAAGCTGGTCCTGGTCTCCGGCTCGGTCGGTGCCGCGCTGGCCCTGGCAGCCGCACTGTTCGTCGAGTCGTTCACGCTGCTGGCGATACTGCTGCTGGTCACCGGCGCCTTCACCGCCTCGGGGAACTCCGCGAGCGGGCGGCTGGTCGTCAGCTGGTTCCCGGCCCACCGCCGCGGGCTCGCCATGGGAGTCCGGCAGATGTCGCAGCCTGCCGGATCCGCCGTCGCGGCCATGACCTTGCCGCTCCTCGCGCAGTCGTACGGATTGGCCGCGGCCTTCGCGGTACCCCTGGTCATGGCCGTGGTCTCGGCGGTCGCGGCCCTCGTCGTCGTCACCGACCCGCCTGGCCACCTGGCTGCTCCCCCGTCGGCGCCGAGCGCCGCGGTTCCCACGGTGACCGGCACGGCGTCAGCGACCCGTCCCTCGGCGGACGGGTCGCCGTACCGCGGCTCGGACTACCTGGCCCGGGTGCACGGCGCGTCGGTGCTCCTCGTCCTGCCGCAGGGCATGCTGCAGGCGTTCCTGCTGGCGTGGCTCGTGCTGGGGCACGGCTGGTCGGCGGTCTCCGCGGGAATCGTGGTGACGGCGAGTCAGGTGCTCGGGGCGGTCGCCAGGATCGTGGCCGGCGCGGTGTCTGACCGCGTCGGGTCGCGGATGAGACCCCTTCGCGCTGTGGCGATCTCGGTCACCGGCGGCCTGGCAGCCCTCGCTGTGGCCGAGGCGCTGGGAGCCCCCGGGGTGGTGGCCGTGACGCTCGGCGTGGTCGCGACCGTGCTCTCGGTGTCCGACAACGGCCTGGCGTTCACCGCCGTCGCCGAATACGCCGGCCCGCGGTGGAGCGGGCGCGCGCTGGGCGTGCAGAACACCGCGCAGTTCGTGGCGATCGCGGCGTCCACTCCCCTGGTCGCTGCCGTGATCGAGGCGGTCGGCTACTGGCCGGTGTTCGCGGGCGCGGCGGTGGTCGCCGCGGTGGCGATCCCGCTGGTGCCGCGCGCAGACGTCGTGCGGGTCTGACGAGGGGCTGGCCGCGGGCCGGGCCTGCCCCGACGGCCGCTGAGTCAGGACGTCCCGGCCGGCAGGGGTTCGCCTCGGTACTGCCCCACCGACCACACGTTGCCCTCCGGGTCGCGGGCGGGAAAGGTGTGATCCCCGTAGTCGGTGTCGTGGAGCTCCATGACGATCTCGGCGCCCGCCGCCCGGGCGCGCTCGTAGACGACATCCGCGTCGGCGGTGACCACGTAGGCCAACCCGGTTCCCGGCGGCATCGCATGGGGATCATCCGGCCCCGGCCGTTGGTCACCGAGCATGATGCCGCCACCCTCGGGCCACAGCAGTTCGGCGTGCACGATGCGGCCGTCCTCGGCATGGGAGACGGTCTCGACGAAACCCAGTGCCTCGACCAACCAGTCGATGACGGCGCGGGCGTCCGAGCACCGGAAGCAGTGCCACACGGTCGGAGCGGCCGGGGTCCCGGGCTGGTGTGCGTTCATGCCCCGAGTCTGCGCCGACCTGCGCGAGCGCGGAAGGGCTCCGACGGGGGTGATGCCAAATCGTGGCTGGCTAGACTGCCCGGCGTGCCGAACGCCCCCTCCACCAGCGCAGAGATCCGCAAGGGTCTGGCCGACTGCTCGACCGTCGGCCTGGGACTCGTCCCGCTCGGTCTGGCGTTCGGGGTGCTGATGACGCAGGCGGGGTTCGACTGGTGGTGGGCGCCGGTGTTCTCGATCGTCATCTACGCGGGCTCCATGGAGTTCCTCGCGATCGGCCTGCTCACCGCGGTCACTCCCCTGTATTCGCTGGCCGCCGCGGCGTTCCTGGTGAACTTCCGGCACGTCTTCTACGGGCTGAGCTTCCCGATCGAATCCATCCGCTCTCGGCTCGGCCGACTCTATGCCGTCTACGCCCTCACCGACGAGGTGTACGCGATCACCGCCACCAAGCGGCGCGTGGAGATGACCGGCGCCCGGACGCTGACCATCGCGATCACCTGCCAGTCGCTGTGGGTGGTGCCGGGCATCGTCGGTGCGCTCGTGGGATCCGCGCTGCCGGAAGGACTGGACGGGCTGCAGTTCGCGCTGACCGCCCTGTTCGCCGTGCTTGCGGTGGACGCGTGGCGGTCCTCGGGAGACCTGCCGGCGCCGGTGATCGGCCTGGTCTGCGGCCTGGTCGCGGCGGTGGTCGCGCCCGGTCAGATGCTCATCGTGGGCCTGTGCGCGTTCGTCGTAGTGCTGTTGCTGCGCTACGTCTGGGCCGCGCGCACCGAGCGGGCCGCGACGTGACCGCCGCGGTGCCCGGGACCGCCTACCTGCTCGCCGGGCTGGGCGTGATGTTCCTCGTGACGCTCGCGCTGCGGGCCGCACCGTTCCTGGCGCTGACCCGGCTGCGCGATTCCGGCGTCGTCCGCTATCTGGGCCGCACGATGCCCGCTGGCGTGATGGTCGTGCTGGTGGTCTACACCCTGCGGGACACGACCACCGAGCTCGGCTCGTGGGTGCCGGCGGCCGTCGCGCTGGGGCTCACTCTGGCTGTGCACCTGGCGTTTCGACGGGCCGCGGCGAGCATCGTGCTGGGGACCGCGACCTACATGCTGCTGCAGACCCTGCTGGTGTGAGCCTGCCGGCCCCGCCTGCCGCTCAGTGGACCACCGGCCACTTACCCAGGTCGACCTTCCACTCGGTCAGGCCGTTGAGCCACCCCGACCGGAGCCGCGTGGGGTCGCCGAGCGCGGTCAGATCCGGGAAGTAGTCGGCGACGGCGTTGAAGATCAGCTCGAGCTGCATCTTCGCGAGGTTGGCTCCGAGGCAGTAGTGCGGGCCCTGGCCGCCGAAGGTGACGTGGGGGTTCGGATCGCGCAGGATGTTGAAGCTGAAGGGGTCGTCGAAGACCTCCTCGTCGAAGTTCGCGGAGCCGTAGCAGATCAGGACGCGGTCGCCCTTCGCGATCGACACGCCTCCGATCTCGGTGTCCTCCATGGCGGTGCGCTGGAACTGGGTGATCGGCGAGGCCCACCGCAGGATCTCGTCGTAGGCGGTCTCGGGCCGCTCGCGCTTGAACAGTTCCCACTGCTCGGGGTGCTCGAGCATGGCGACCATGCCGTGGGTGGTGGCGTTGCGGGTGGTCTCGTTGCCGGCCACGGCCAGGAGGGTGACGAACCAACCGAACTCCTCGGCGGACAGGTGCTCGCCGTCGACGTCGGCCTGGACGAGCTTGGTCACGATGTCGTCGCGCGGGTTGGCGGCGCGGTCCTCGGCCATGGCGTTCGCGTACCCGATGAGCTCCATGGACGCGATGGCGGGAGCGTCGGGGTCGCCGCCGGCGTCGTAGCTGGTCATGATGTTGGACCACTCGAAGATCTTGTGGCGGTCCTCCTGCGGCACACCCAGCAGGTCGGCGATCGCCTGGAGCGGCAACTCGGAGGCGATGGCGGTGACGAAGTCGTCGGCGTTCGACTCGGCGGCGGCGGTGACGATCTTGCGTGCCCGGTCGGCGAGCTCGTCGCGCATCCCGGCCACGCCCCGGGGGGTGAACCCGCGGGAGATGATCCGCCGGTGCTTCTTGTGGATCTCGCCGTCCTCGTTGACGAGCATCGACCGCTGGGCCTCGATGATCGATCGGTCGGTTCCCTCGGCGAACCGCGGGATCATCGTGTTCTCGCCGGCGGAGAACACCTCCCCGGTCAGGCGCGAGATCTCCTTGACGTCGGCATGCTTGGTGACCAGCCAGTAGTGGTCGTCGTCGAACCCGTCGGAGCCCGCGCGCTTGTCGACGCGGTGGATCGGCTCGGACTGTCGGAGCTGGCGCCACTCGTCGTGGGGGAGCCGCTTCTCGAACAGATCAGGGTCGGTGAAGTCGAAGCCTGCCGGGATGGTGACGTCCATGGTGTCTCCTGGGGCTGGTCGCCCGCCGGGTCCGGCGGGGATGAAACCGTGAATAGTGGTAACTATATACACGTGGCACTATCTTCGAGTGAGATTCTCGACCGCGCTCTGATGCTGGCGGAGCAGATGTCGGGGTCGATCGCGCGCGCGGCGGCGAACTACGACCTGACGGTGCCGCGGCTCGAGCTGTTGTTCGTCCTGGGTCTGCAGGGCGAGTGCAAGCAGGTGGAGCTCGCCACGTATCTCGATTGCTCGCCTCGCCAGGTGACCGCGCTGGTGGACGGCCTGGTGGCCAGCGGGCACGTGGAGCGCACGATGCCGCCGGACGACCGGCGGGTGCGGTTGGTGAACCTGACGGAGAAGTCACGCCGGATCGTGGATGAGGTGGTGACGGCGCGCGTCGGACTCGCCGACTGGCTGTTCGAAGGATTCGACGACGACGAGCTGCAGGCGTTCGGCGCGGTGTCCGAGAAGTTGGTCTCCCGGATGAGCGGGCGGGCGCTGAGTCGGCTCCCCGAGCAGTGAGTCGAGCTCGGCCGTTGGGTCACGCCGGCCGTTGAATCAGGCCGAGCAGGTAGCGCACCCGGTGTCCGCGCGGGCGTATTCGACAAACCCGCGGGAGAGGTAGTTGGGGACGGCGGCGGGGGAGTCGTCGTCGCAGGTGTGTAGCCATACCCGACGGCACCCGGGGACGTTCCAGGCGATGCGGCAGACTTCGGAGAGGAACCAACCGCCCAGGCCGCGGCCGGCGAATTGGGGGAGCAGGCCGAAGTAGACGATCTCCACGTCGACGCCGTCGTCCCCGGCACCGTCGGAGTTGTTGAAGGCTGGACCGGTGGTCTCGTCGCAGGGGCTCATGCGAAGTTCGGCGAACCCGACGACCTCGCCTCCCCGGGTCGCGCGCAGCGTGCTGACGCACGGGTCGGAGCAGTACGAGGCCCAGTCTCCGTCTGCCCACTCCAGCCGATCGATCCAGTTCCAGTCGCCGCCGATCTCGCGGTACATCCGCGAGTTGAACGACGGCTCGGCGGGGAAGACGCGGGAGATGGTCAGCTCCGCACGGCCAGCGGGACGCAGGTGGTCGGCGTCGGTCTGCTGGAAGTAGGTCACGCTGGTCATCGGGTTATTGAAGCACCGCCGCCCTCCCAGACCCAACATTCGCGGGGGGAGGGCGGCGAGATGATCAGCCACGCGGGGTGCGGAGCCTGCGCTATTCGGCTGACCGCTTGTCGTACCGACTCAGTTGAACGAGATGTGCGGAACGCCCGGGAGGTTCAGGTTGTTGACGGACCCGGCAGCGGCGTCCTTCGCCTGGTTGAGCGCATCGGTGATTCCGTTCTGCACTCCGACTGCTGCGTGGGGACTGGCTCCGATTGCGCCCGCACCTGCACCCAGGGCGGCTGAACCGCCTGCTGCAGCGCCAGTGCCGGCGATGCCAGCGATTGCGGTGCCAGCGGTCGCGACTGGGCCGGCTGCCAACGCGGCGCCAACCACAGGTGCTGCGATGGGGCCGAGAGACGCCAGGGCGGAAATGATCAGTCCGGAGATGGCGGTGGCTGCTGCGAGCATGAGTGATCCTCTTTCTCTTGGTGGGATGGGCCTGACTGGTTCTGCGTCAGGGGATATTGAGTTGTCTGGGCGCGATCGGTGGTTGGGGGATGATCTCCCCGCGTCCGCCGAGGTCGATGGTGATGGTTTCGGGGACCGGTGGCGCTGGCGCGGGCGCCGGAGCGGGCCGGTACGGGGCCGGAGCGGCCGGCTGCGCGGGGAACACCGGCACCCGGACGGCCGGCGGCCGGGCTGGCGCGACCGGCGCGTGCGCGGCGGCCGGGCGGGCCGGCGACGACTCGCGTTTCGGCGAAGGCAGTCGTTCGCTACTTGCCGGCGCGGTCGAGGTCGAGGAGGTGGAGGACGAAGGTTGCGTCGAGGTAGTGGAGGGTGCGGCTGATGTGAGGTCGGACTGCTGCACCGAGGACGCCACCGGCCCAGCCGCTGTGGCTGTCGCCGTCCCCCCGGAGAGCCAGGCCGCTCCCGCTCCTGCCGAGAACCCGAGCAGGGCCAATCCGGCGAGAACCATGAGCGACATGGAGCGAGCGAGTGGCGGGCTTGTCGAACGCATGGGCACCCCTCCTTGAGTCATATGCCCGTGCGCCATTCGTCCGGGCGGATGCTGAACCCCTCAGCACATGCGGCGTGAACATTAAGACTGTGTCGGCGGTGCCTCAACGTTTTCCTCACTAACGAGACCGGCCGGCGAATAATCCTGTGACCTGCTGATATGTCGCCAAAACCGGAGAATGAAGCGAACCCGCAGGTAACGGCGATCAGCAAGTGAATCGCGGTGACATAGCGAATCTGTGAGAAGACACTGATTCGTGATCGGGATCACAGTCGAATGCGACCCGCACTGATGTGGAGCGACCAGTTGCGAGTTGTCCCGAGATCCGTACTGTCGCGGTATGGCTAACGTTCTGATGATCATGTCCGCAGCCGACCATTGGACCCTCAAGGACGGGTCGGAGCATCCCACCGGTTTCTGGGCCGAAGAGTTCGTGGCCCCGTACGAGGTGTTCACCTACGCTGGCTGGTCCGTCACCGTCGCGACCCCTGGTGGGCGTGCTCCCACCGTCGACCAGGCAAGCCTCGGCGAAGGCGCCGGCGACCCGGAGACCCTCGACAAGGTCAAGGCCTCGCTCGACCGGCTCGCGCCCGTTCTGAACTCGCCGGCCGACCTGGCCTCCGTCGATCACAACCAGTTCGACATCGTGTTCTACCCGGGCGGCCACGGCCCGATGGAAGATCTCGCCACGGACGCGACCTCGGGCGCGATCCTCACCGAACGCGTCCGCGCGGAGAAGCCCGTTGCGCTGCTGTGCCACGCCCCGGCGGCCGTCCTCGCGGCGACCGATGACGCGGGGTCGTCTCCCTTCGCGGGATACAAGATGACCGGGTTCTCCAACGTCGAGGAGGAGCAGGTCGGCCTGGCCGAGAACGCGCCGTGGCTGCTCGAGGACAAGCTCGTCGAGCTCGGCGCCGAGTACTCCTCGGCCGCCGAGCCGTGGGGAACGCACGTGGTGGTGGACCGCAACGTCTACACGGGTCAGAACCCCCAGTCCTCCGAGGAACTGGCCAAGCGGATGGTCTCCGACCTGGGATGACTCCGTGCCGGTGAGCCATATCGTTGACCGCCACGCCGTCATCGACGGCCACCGGATCTCGTTCGGCGTACACGGCGAGGGCGAACCCGTGGTCTTTCTCCACGGAACGCCCTCGTCACGGAACGCCCTCGTCGTCGTACATCTGGCGCGACGTGGTTCCCGTCCTCACCGGGGCCGGGTACCGCGTCCACGCCTTCGACCTCCTCGGATACGGGCTGTCGGAGCGGCCGCGGGACCCCGACGTCGACACGTCGATCACCGGGCAGGTCGCCGTCCTGGAGGGACTGTTGGGGGGTGGGGACTCGACACGTTCCACCTGGTGGCCCACGACATCGACGGCGGGATCGCGCAACGCTTCGGCGTGCAGTCGACCGGGCGCGTGCGTTCCCTGACCCTCATCGACGTGGTGAGCTTCGACAGCTACCCCTCCGAGCGCACCCGGCAACAGATGGCCGACGGGCTCGACGAGCTGGCCCGTACGCCGGACGCCGAACACCGGGCGCACTTCCGCGACTGGCTGCTGTCCACGCACAGCGACCCGGCGAGCTTCGACTCCGCCGCGATCCCCGGCAGCGAACTGCATCTCATCGAGAACTGTGGCCGCTTCGCGCCGGAGGAACGCCCGGCCGAGGTCGCCGCGGCACTCCGGGCATTCCTCGATGCCCACCGGGGCTGACGGGGCCCACGGCGCTCCGGGCCCGAGATCCCGGCCAGACCTGGCACCGCCTCCGTTGCCGGGGCCCGTGTGAGGATTGTGCCCGTGACGCAACCGTCAGAGTCGAAGGTCCGAGGCTGGGCCGCGCTCGCCGTGGTCGCCTACGGCGCCGTGGTGGTGGCGCTGACCATGCTCAAGGCCTTCTTCGTGATCGGGCTGCTGTGGCGACCGGAATCCCAGCGCGGCCGCTCGGTCGAATGGGTACCGTTCGCCCAGTTCCGGGACGCCCAGACCTGGTTCGGCCCGGTGTTCGACGCGCTCGGCAACCTGGCCTTCTTCTTGCCGCTCGGGGTGCTCCTGTACATCCTGCTGGAGGGCCGGGCCAGGGCGGTCCTCGTCGTCGTCGTCACCGGATCGGCGATCAGCGCGACGGTCGAGGTCCTCCAGTACGTCCTCGCCCTGGGACACTCCGACGTCACGGACCTGCTGTTCAACACAGCCGGGGCGCTGGTCGGCGCCCTCATAGCGCGCGCCTGCGGCCCGCGCCTCCACCCACTGTGGATCGGTCTCGCGCTCACCACCGCTGCGGTGTTCGCCGTCCTGGTCGTCCTCGGTCCGCGCCTGGGCGACCCCGCCGCAGTGGTGGAGCTGGGGACGGGCAGGCCACCGGCGCGGTGACCCGCGGCGGGCTCGTCACGCCCCCGGAGCCTCCTAAGCTCCCGCGCCGCGGTCGGTGTCGGTGCCAGTGTCTGCGGCCCGCCCGTACCGGCCGGCCAGCCACGCGCACACGATCAACTGGATCTGGTGGAACAGCATCAGCGGCAGGACCAGGAGCCCGATCGGCTGGCCGACGAACAGCACGGCCGCCATCGGCAACCCCGTGGCCAGCGACTTCTTGGACCCGCAGAACTGCACGACGCGCTTGTCCCGGTCCTCGAAACCCAGGGCCCGGGAGGCGAGTTCGGTCAGACCCAGCACCACCGCGAGCAGCACGCAGCACGCGACGATCAGCCAGGCCAGCTCGGCGGCGCCAATCGTCGACCAGATCCCGTCGGCGACCCCGTCGGAGAACGCCGCGTAGACCACCAGCACGATGACGGTCTTGTCGAACAGGGCGATCCGCTTGATCCTGCGGATGACCGGCAGGACCCAGGTCCGCAGGAGCTGGCCCACCACGAACGGCAGGAGCAGCTGCAGGGCGATCGTGCCGACCGAGTCCCACGTGATGACCACGGACCCGTCGGTGGTCATCAGGGCGAAGACCAGCAGGGGAGTGATCACGACACCCAGCAGGTTGGACACCGACGCCGACACCACCGCCGCGCTGACGTGCCCGCGGGCGATCGCCACGAAGGTGATGGACGACTGGACGGTCGACGGGACCAGCGTGAGGAACAGGAACCCGGCGGCCAGGGAGGCGCCGAGCACGGGCGTGAGGAGCCACTGGCCGAGCAGGCCGAGGAGCGGGAACAGGAGATACGTCGAGGCGAGCACGACCGAGTGGAGCCGCCAGTGCGTGAGGCCGACCACCAGCTCCCGGGGCTCGAGGCGCGCGCCGTAGAGGAAGAACAGCACGGCGATGCCGATCGTCGTCACCCAGTCGAGCGCGTCGGCCGCGCCACCGGTGGCGGGCAGGAACGCGGCGACCACCACCGCGGCCAGGATCGCCAGGATGAACGGCTCGATCCGGAGACGACGCAGAATGCCCATCCGCCTATTCCACCACCAGGGCGGCGGGGGCCGACCGATAGGCTCGGCACCATGACGGAGCGCAGGCGATGACCGGACAGGCCGGACAGGCCGGACAGGCCCCGGAGGGGTGGCGGCCCAGGGCGTTGCGGGACGGCGAGGAACCGGACCCCCGGTTCACGCTCGCCAACGAGCGCACCTTCCTGGCCTGGATCCGCACCAGCCTCGGGTTGACGGCGGGCGCCGTGGCGATGGAGGCCTTCGCGGGGGACGAGATCCCCGAGATCGTCCGCACGCCGCTGGCCTGCATCCTGCTGGTGCTGGCGGCGGTCCTCGCGATCGTGGCGTTCCGGCGGTGGGTCCGGATCGAGGCCTCGATGCGTCACCAGCGGCCGCTGCCCATGCCGCAGGCATCCATCCTGCTGGTGCTGGGGATCTCGATCGGCGCGGTCCTGCTCATCGTGGCGATCCTGGGCGGCACCTTCGCATGAGCACGCCCCGGCAGCGGCGGATCGGGGTGGAACCGCGGGCGGTTCCGCCCGACGCGGGATTGGCCGCCGAGCGCACCAGCCTGTCGTGGGCCCGGACGTGGGCCGTGGTGGGCGTGAACATCATCCTCGTGGCCAAACTGGTCGCGGAGACGTCGGTGTTCTGGGCGTCGGTGTTCTCGTTGCTCACCGTGGTCCCGCTGCTGGCGCTGCTCCGGGTGCAGCGCCACCACGAGCGGCGGGTCGGGCGGTTCGTCCGCGGGGCCGAGGTGCCGCAGACCCGGGCGACCCACAACGTCGGTCTGGTGGTGTTGGTCGTCGTGATGGCCACCTGCGGCCTGGTCGCCGTGCTGGTCAGCCTGTCGAACTAGCAGCTGAGAGCGCGTGGCCCGGCCCCGCGCGGGTGGTTGCCGGGGCCGGGAGCGGAGGTGTCAGGTGTTCTTGGCCCGCCCGCTGAGGGCGTCGCGGAGGCGGTCGACCATGCCGACGCCGGGTCCCAGGGTCATGTGGAACAGCTCGGAGTGCGGTGAGCCGGGGTGCGGCCGGGTGGGGGCGATCTTCTTGGCGGCCTCGACCTTGCGGCCCAGGTCGACCAGGTCCTCGGCGGAGATGTGCTTCCGCATCTTGGGGAACTGGTCCGACTCCTCGTCGTCGGCGTGGTGGTCGAGGAGTTCCTTGAACCGCTTCACGGTGGCGATGAACTCGGCGCTCCCGGCGTCCAGGCCCTCGAGCTCCTTCATCACCTCTTCGAGTTCCTGGTGTTCTTCCTTGTCGTGCTCGACCTCGTCCGTGCCGTCCGGCACCTCGCGCTCGTAGACGGGGTACACGAACAGTTCTTCGGCCACGGAGTGGCGTACGACCTCGGCGATGGCGGAGTCCGCCAGCGAGCGACGCTCCTCCGGGTCGGCGGTGTCCTCGATCAACTCGAGGAGTCCGACCATCTCGCGGTGGTCGGCGGTGAGGATGTCGACGACGTCCCCGGCGGCTGCGGTGTCGGCCATGAGGCTCTCCTTCGCGGTGTGAGACGGATGGACCTCTCGACCGTAGAGGCGACCGTGCGCGACGGCCACCGGACCGACGGCCACCGGAGGAGCCGGGGGCCGGTTCGGTGGGGGCCCAGTGGCCGGCTCGCGGCCGGGTCAGTGACCCGTGCTCTCCGTCTCGCACATGCCCTGCAGGACGCAGGTGCCGCAGCCGCCGGTCACGCCGCAGTCCGCGGCGGGGTCGCCGGGCGTGGAGCCGGCGGGGGAGCAGGAGGCGGCGCCGTCGGGGGAGGAGCCCGCGTCACCGCAGGTCGAGGCGTCGGTGGCGGCGGGGTCGGCTGCGCCGGCGGAGTGGCCGCCGCAGCCGTCGGGGCCGCAGCCACAGCCGCCCTGGTCACCGGATGTGGCGTCCCACCTGGCCGCCGCGCGTGCCCCGGCCAGGCCGGCGACGCTGAGCAGGGCGAGGGAGGCGACGAGGGAGACGACGACGACGAGGCCGCCGACCCATCCGCCGATCAGTCCCAGGGCGAGCGCACCGAGCAGCAGCACGAGACCGGCGCCGAGGAACGAGGGTGCGGCGGCGCGGTTGGCGAGTTCCCAGGCCTCGGGGGAGCGGCGGGTCTCCGGGGTGCGTACGCCCAGGACGCCGTTGCCGGGCAGTCTCCCGACGAGCGCCGCGACACCCGTGCCCGCGAGCACGAGGGCGAGCCCCACGAGGAGCACCATGACCACCACGAGCACTGCGTTCACGCCACCGAGGGTACGCCCGCGACGTCGGATCTCCGATTCGACTCAGCCCCGCCGGGACCCCGGACCTGGGCGAGCAACCGGGCGAGTTCGCGCTTGTCCTTCGCGCTGAGGCGGTCGAGGAACTCCCGCCGCACCGTGGCGACGTGATCGGGCGCGGCTTTCTCGATCTCGGCCATGCCCTCGTCGGTGGTGGACACGAACGCCCCGCGGCCGTCGTCGGGGCAGCTGGTGCGCTCCACGAGTCCGCGCTTGACCATCCGGGTGACCTGGTGGGACAGGCGGCTGCGCTCCCACTGCAACGCGTCGGCGAGCGCGGTCATCCGCAGCGGACCGTCGGCCTCGCTGAGGTAGACCAGCACCTCGAACTCGGGCTCCGTGAGGCTCGACGAGGTCTTGAGGTCGCGCTGGATCTCCAGATGCAGGCGCCCCTGGATCGCGAGGTAGTCACGCCACAGCGCCTTTTCCTCGTCGTCCAACCATCGCACGTCCTGACCCGGAACCTGTTCAGCCATGCACCCAGCGTACCCGGTTAGTTGACACAACACATAGGGCCCGGTTAGGAATGTGTGTCACATCATCTACTGAGGGAGTCGCATGACCGCCAACACCGCCACCACGACCGCCGACACCACCACCGCCGCGCGGCCGGCCACTGCGCCCCCGGCCCCCGTCGAGACCCGCCTGCTGCCCGTGCCGGCGATCGTCCGCGATATCGGCCTGCTCCTCGCCCGTGTCCTGCTGGGCGCCGTGCTGATCGTCCACGGCGGGCAGAAGCTCTTCGTCAACGGCGTGGACGGCACCGGCGCCTTCTTCGAGTCGGTCGGCGTCCCCGCGGCCCAGGCCGCGGCCGCGTTCGCCGGTGCCGTGGAACTCGTCGGCGGCATCCTGCTCGTCCTGGGTCTGCTCACCCAGGCGGTGGCCGTCCTCGTCGTCGTCGTCATGGTCGGTGCCTACGCCTACGTCCACAAGACCGCCGGCATCTACGCCGCCGACGGTGGCTGGGAGCTCGTCGCCGTGATCGGCCTGGCCGTCGCCGTGTTCGGTCTGGTCGGCACCGGGCGCTACAGCCTCGACGCCCTCATCGCCGGGCGCCGCGCCGCCAGGGGCTGATCAACCCCGCCCTCGGCCGACGGGGCGGTGCCCACACGCTGACGCGGCCCGACCCGCCCCAGGGTTTAGGCTGGACACCGCCTGCGTGTGGGCACCGGCGATACCAGGGAGAGCAGACAACCGTGAGCAGCAGCGACCAGACCGTCACCGGCGTGCAGTCCGAGACCGGACCGCAGTCCGACACCGGACCGGCCCACCGCTACGGAGCCGGGTTGGCCGGGGAGATCGAGTCGCGCTGGCAGACCGAATGGGCCGAGCGCGGCACGTTCGAGGCCCCGAACCCCGTCGGCCCCCTCGCCGACCCGGACGGCGCCGCCCCGCCCGAGGACAAGCTCTTCGTCCAGGACATGTTCCCCTACCCGTCGGGCGCCGGCCTGCACGTCGGCCACCCGCTCGGCTACATCGCCACGGACGTCTTCGCCCGCTACAACCGCATGCTCGGCACCAACGTCCTGCACACCCTGGGCTACGACGCCTTCGGCCTGCCCGCCGAGCAGTACGCCGTCCAGACCGGTCAGCACCCGCGCGTGACCACCGAGGCCAACATCGCCAACATGGAGCGCCAGCTCGGCCGCCTCGGCCTGGGCCACGACCGCCGCCGCGTGTTCGCCACCACCGACACCGACTTCTACCGCTGGACCCAGTGGATCTTCCTGCAGATCCACGGCTCCTGGTACGACCCCGAGGCCCCCGCCCGCGCGATCGACGGCGGCGAGCACCCCACCCGCACCGGCCGCGCCCGGCCCATCGCGGAGCTGGTCGAGCAGTTCGTCTCCGGTGCCCGCCCCCTGCCGGGCGAGTACGCCGGCCGCGACTGGGCCGAGCTCTCACGCGCCGAGCAGGAGAAGGTCCTCGACGCCCACCGGCTGGTGTACCTCTCCGACTCCACGGTCAACTGGTGCCCCGGGCTGGGCACCGTCCTGGCCAACGAGGAGGTCACCGCCGAGGGCCGCTCCGAGCGCGGCAACTTCCCCGTCTTCCGCAAGAACCTGAGCCAGTGGATGATGCGGATCACCGCCTACGCCGACCGGCTGGTCGACGATCTCGACCGCCTCGACTGGACCGACAAGGTCAAGTCCATGCAGCGCAACTGGATCGGCCGCTCGCAGGGCGCCCGCGTCCGCTTCGCCGTGGCGGACCAGTCCATCGAGGTGTTCACCACCCGCCCCGACACTCTCTTCGGCGCCACCTACATGGTCCTGTCGCCCGAGCACCCGCTGGTCGACGAGCTGGCCGGCCCGTTCTGGCCGGAGACCGGCGCGGCCGGCGCGGCCGGCGCGGCCGGCGCGGCCGGTGCAGGCGGTGCGGGCGCCGGGGGCGGGCTCGACGAGCGCTGGACCGGCGGCCACTCCTCGCCCGCCGAGGCCGTGATGGAGTACCGCCGGCGCGCAGCGCAGAAGACCGACCTGGAACGCCAGGAGAACAAGGAGAAGACCGGCGTCTTCCTCGGCGCCCACGCCATCAACCCGGTCAACGGCGAGCAGATCCCCGTGTTCGTCGCCGACTACGTGCTCATGGGCTACGGCACCGGCGCGATCATGGCCGTGCCCGGCCACGACGCCCGCGACCACGAGTTCGCAGGAGCCTTCGGCCTGCCCATCGTGCAGGTCGTGGCGCCGGCGGACGGTGCCGGGATCGACGTGCAGGCCGAGGCCTTCACCGGCGACGGCGTCGCCGTGAACTCCACCAACTCCGGCGGGCTGGTGCTCGACGGGCTGGCCGTGGACGAGGCAAAGGCCGCCACCATCGACTGGCTCGAGGGCCAGGGCACCGGCGAGGGCATCATCCAGTACAAGCTGCGCGACTGGCTGTTCGCCCGCCAGCGCTACTGGGGCGAGCCGTTCCCGGTGGTCTACGACTCCGACGGCGTGCCCCACGCCCTGCCCGACGAGATGCTGCCCGTCGAGCTGCCCGAGGTCGAGGACTACAAGCCCGTCTCGTTCGACCCCGACGACGCCGACTCCGTGCCCTCCCCGCCGCTGGCCAAGGCCACCGACTGGATGACCGTCGAACTCGACCTGGGCGACGGCCTGCAGACCTACACCCGCGACGCCAACGTCATGCCCAACTGGGCCGGCTCGAGCTGGTACCAGCTGCGCTACATCGACCCCACCAACTCCGAGCAGCTGTGCGCACTGGAGAACGAGCGCTACTGGACCGGGCCCCGGCCCGAGACCCACGGCGCGGACGACCCGGGCGGCGTCGACCTCTACGTGGGCGGCGTCGAGCACGCCGTGCTGCACCTGCTCTACTCCCGCTTCTGGCACAAGGTGCTATTCGACCTGGGCCACGTCACCAGCGAGGAGCCCTACCGACGCCTGTACAACCAGGGCTACATCCAGGCCTTCGCCTACACCGACGCCCGTGGCGTCTACGTGCCGGCGGCCGAGGTGACCGAGCGCGACGGGAAGTTCTACTGGACCGACACCTCCGCCGGCGCCGACGCCGCCGAGATCGAGGTCACCCAGGAGTACGGGAAGATGGGCAAGTCGCTCAAGAACTCCGTCTCCCCGGACGAGATCTGCGACTCCTACGGCGCCGACACCCTGCGCGTGTACGAGATGTCCATGGGCCCGCTCGACACCTCCCGGCCCTGGGCCACCAAGGACGTCGTGGGCGCGCACCGCTTCCTGCAGCGGCTGTGGCGCGTGGTGATCGACGAGAACACCGGCGAGGTCCGCGTCACCGACACCGAGTCGGCGGACGGCGCGCCGGGCGAGGACGTGCTCAAGGCGCTGCACAAGACCATCGCCGGGGTCCGCGACGACTTCGCCGGCCTGCGCGACAACACCGCGATCGCCAAGCTCATCGAGTACGTCAACACCCTGACCAAGACGTACCCGACCGAGGGGCCGGGCGCCCCACGCTCGGTCGTCGAGCCGCTGGTGCTCATGGTGGCGCCGGTCGCCCCGCACCTGGCCGAGGAACTGTGGTCGCGCCTCGGGCACACCGGGTCGCTGGCCCACGGGCCGTTCCCCGAGCACGACGAGTCCTACCTGGTCGAGGACTCCGTCGAGTACCCGGTGCAGATCAAGGGCAAGGTGCGCTCGCGCATCACGGTCCCCGCCGACGCCTCGCCCGCCGACGTCGAGGCGGCGGCTCTGGCCGACGCGAAGGTGCAGGAGAACCTCGGTGGCGCGGCGCCCAGGAAGGTCATCGTGGTGCCGGGCAAGATGGTCAACATCGTCCCCTGAGTCCGGCCCCAGATCCGGCCCCTGTTCTGGCCCCGGCCCCAGATCCGGCCCCGGCCCCGTATCCGCTATCCGGATTCCGGATCCGCTACTCCCGTGCGGGTAGCCGATCCGGAATCCGGGTAGCGGATGTCGTGCGTGGGCGGGGTCTCCGGGGAAGTGGCCGCCCTCAGCCGGCCCGGACGAACACCGCCGAGGACGAGACGATCAGGTACGCCGTGGTGACCATCCACATCGCATAGGTCGCGTACAGCCACGGCCGCCACCGGATGCGCTGCTTCCACCGCCGGTAGGTCGTCACGCCCGCCATCACCGCCAGGATGATCGACAGCAGCAGCGGCAGGACGACCACCTCGACGCGGTCGGCGGTCATACACAGCGCCCCGTCGTCCGTGCACTCGTCGTTGATGCCGCCCTGCAGCATGACGATCACCGTCGCCAGGGTCACGATCGCGACTATCGACAGCAGCACATACCGGAAGGCCAGGGTGCCCTGCCGCTCGTTCCGCTCGAGGCGCTCGAGCGGGTCGTTGATCTCACCGAACTCGGCAGATGTCATTCGATCCTCCCGCCGAACCCGTTGTGACCGCCCGCCGCGGCCACCTCGTCCACCGTGTCCAGACCCAGCTGCTCGTCCGTCACCGGCGGGAAGAGCGGACCCCCGCCGAAAGCACCGCGGTGCGACAGGGGGACCTCGCCGTCGTCGTTCCTTATTCCCTTCTCGCGCCCGTACTCGGCGGTGATGACGGTCGAGCCGCTCATCCGGGCCAGGTCGGGGTCCTCGGCGAGGGCGGCGATGACCCGTCCGACGAAGGTGGGGTCCTCGGCGCGGTCGAGCGGGAAGCCGTTGAAGTCGTCCATCCCCAGCGACAGCAGCAGCTCCGTGCGGATGAGGCCCAACCACAGCGAGAGGGTGGAGACCCCTGCGCCGGCGAGTTCGTGCGCCATATCGGAGGCCATCTTGTCGAGGGCGGTCTTGCTCATCCCGTAGAGCACGGTGTGGAACGGTGCGCGAGAACCGAACGACGAGATGTTCACCATCAGCCCGGAGCCCTGCGGCACCATCACCTTGGCGGCCTCGCAGCTGGCGACGTAGTGCGCGCGCAGTCCGACGCCCATGAGGGCGTCCCAGTCGCCAGCGGGCCGCTCCCAGAACTTGCCGTTGAACCCCATGAAGCCCTTGGGGTTGGTCCACACGTTGTTGACCAGCAGGTCCAGGCGTCCGGTCTCGTCTGCTATCCGGGCGACGACGGCGACGATCTCGTCATCCCGGGAGTGGTCGCATTTGAGTGCGCGGATCTCGCCCGGGGCGCCGGAGGCCGCGTCGATCGTGCCCTGCAGGCGCTCGGCGGACCGGCCGGTCACGTAGACCGTCCACCCGGCCTGCGCGAGGGCGGTGGCCACACCGCGTCCGACTCCGCGGCTGCCACCGGTCACCAGGGCGACGCGGGCGCTCACGAGTCCGCTCCGGCGGTGGCGGCACCCGGGACGGTGTGGACCTCGGGGTAGGTCACGGTGGCGTCGTCGAGGGTGCGGGTGACCGACCAGCCCGGGGTGAACAGGCATTCGGCCATCACCCAGCGGCCGTCCTCGATGACATACGCATCCGAGTACTCGCCGGTGGAGAGCGTCTCGGTGCCCTTGTCCCGGTCCACCTGGCGGAATTGCAGGGTCCAGGTCCCCGTGGCGCGCCGCGGCGGGCTGCTCGGTCCGCCGCCCTCCACGACGATCGACGGCATGAAGCCGTGGTGCATGTCGAGGATCCGCGGGCCGCCGTCGGAGGCGGTCGCGAGTGCGATCTGACGGAAGATCCCGACCATCGTGTCCGGGTCGGTCCGCCCGAGGGGGCCGAAGTCCAGCACCCCGCCGGAGGCCACGAAGCAGGACCGGAAGCCCTCGGGATCCTTGGCGTCACAGGCCCGCCAGTACCGGTACTTGAGCTGCTCGATCGCCTCGCGGGCGCGGACTTCCTCCTCGTACTGCATAGGGCTCACGTTAGCGTAGGGAGCATGAGCCGAACACTGGTCGAACTATCCGATCGCTGGGACCTGCAGGACCTCATGACCAGGTACGCGACCTGCATCGATTCGCGCGACTTCGACGGGTTGGACCGGGTGTTCACGCCGGACGCCCGCGTGAGTTACGCCGCGTCCGGCGGCCCGGAGGACGATTACCCGGCGGTGCGGGCCTGGCTGGCCGAGATGCTGCCGATCTTCGCCGCCACACAGCACCTCATGGGCAACCTCGAGGTGAGCCTGGACGGCGACTCGGCCACCGGGCGCTGCATGTGCTTCAACCCGATGGCGCTGAAGCCGGTGGAGGAGAAGGACCAGCAGGTGTTCTTCTACGGGCTCTGGTACGTGCTCGACTTCGTCCGCACGGATGACGGCTGGCGGATTTCCCGCCTCAGCCAGCAGCAGGCGTTCCACCACAACCTGCCCTGAGCCGGGGCGGGCCCGCCCCGGCCCGGTCCGGTTCGCGTCAGCCGCCTCAGACGGTCCCGCAGGAACTCGGCGCCGGGCGGTCGAGGACGCGGTCCAGGAGGTAGCGGGCGTTGGTCGACCGCTCGGAGAGCATCGGGATGGCGTGGTCGATCACCAGGCCGGGGGCGATCGACGGCACCTCGGCCGTCCGCAGCTCCACGGTGGTGCCCTGTTCGCACCAGTCGCGGACGAGGTCGACGGCCGTGTGGTGCGGGACGACGTCGTCGTTCCTGCCGATCATGACCAGCGCCGGCACCGCCGGCGCGACCCTGCCCAGGTTGTAGCCCTCGAGCACCCGGACGATCTCCGGCTCCGACCGCGCGGCATCGCCGAGCGAGCGGCCGTCCACGGTGAACTCGTTCGTACGCTTCAGGCCGTAGGCGAAGGCGGTCTCGGCGACGCACTGCCCGGCGGTCACCTCGAGCATGCGCTGCCCCTCGGCGTTGAGATGCCGGTCGAACGCCGGCCGCAGCTCGGGGTGGACCTGCAGGATGCCGTTGATCGCGTATCCCACCGCGCCGGTGAGCAGTCCGCCGTCCACGCGGTCGAGCGTGCCGAGCATGTCGGACGGCGGCGCTCCCGCCGCGATGCCGACCAGGTTCACGTCGGGTGCGTAGTCCGGCTGCATCTCCCCGGCCGCGGCGGCGGCGCCACCGCCCTGCGAGTAGCCGCTGATCACGGTCTTGGAGTCGGGCGCGAGGTCCGTGCCGGGAAGCCGCACCGCCGCGCGGGCGGCGTCGAGGGCCGACCGGCCCTGGGAGTCGCGGTTGACGTACGGGTGGTGGCCGGGCGTGCCGAGCCCCTCGTAGTCGGTGACGACGACGGCGAAGCCTTCCATCACCATCGTGAGCGCGTCGATGATCGCGTACCCGGCGGCCATCGACGGGGGCGCGGTCTGGATACCCAGGCCCACCTCCATGGAGCGCGACGGCGCGCACTGGTCGCCCTGCCCCTGCGTTCCGGGCGTGACCACCGCGAGCGGGCGCGGCCCGGGGCCGGTCCAGGGCGCCTTGGGCTGCAGGAACGTGCCGGTCACGGCGATCGGAGCGCCCGCGGCGCCGGTGGAGCGGTACATGATCCGCTGGGCGTCGGCGGGCAGTGCACCGCCGTTCATCACATCGGGCAGGCTCGGAGTGATGGTCATCGGCTGGGTGCGGATGATCGCGCCCGGGTCGGCGGGGAGCTCGGCCGGCGGGGCGTAGAACGCGGTGCGATCCGGCGCGGTCGACGACCCCTGGGCGGCGGCCTCGGGCGCGCCGACAGGGGCCAGGGCGGGGGCCAGGGCGACCGCGACGGCCAGCGCGAGCGCTGCGGCGACGGTGGAGGGTCCGGATGGTGTGCGCCGGCTGGACGGTGTTCTCACGAATGCTCCCGGGGTCGAGACCGCGCGGCAGTGGGCCCGCGCCGTTGGGACAGAACCCTAACGCGTGTCGAGTCGTAGGTGTGTCCCACCTCACGGCCGTCCGGGCCCTCGTGTGGCAGCCCTTTCTGATCACCGTGAACATTTCGGTGGCCGGTGTCCGACCCCGCTGTTACGGTGAGAGCGTGCCCAAAGACGTGCTGATGTGCTGGCGATCCGGACCGACGTGGTCCCGCATCGCCCATGCCGTCTTGGCGTAGTACCGACGATGCGAGGGCCCGCCGGGATCGGTCGGGCCGCATCCGCCATGCGAGACGGTCTCCGACGGAACCCGGGTCAACGCCTCAGACCCCACGGCCCGGAACAGGACCGGGCCAGCCGACTTCAGGAGAGTCCCCAGGTGACCGCAAGTCCCCACACCACCTTCCACGCGCTCGAGGACACCGATGTCCTCGTCAGTGCACGGTCGCTGGACGAGTACACCGATATGTTCGGCCTGGACGAGGCCGACCTGAAGGGGCGCATCGTCGACTGCCCCGGTGGCGCGGCCAGCGCGGTGGCCGAGATCTGTGCGGCCGGCGGCGACGCCGTCGCGGTGGACCCGCAGTACGCGCTCGGCGCGGACGACCTCCGCGGCCGGATCCTCGAGGACGTCGAGCGGTCCCTGGCCCAGAAGCACGCGCGCGAATTCGACTATGACTGGGACGTCCGCGGCGGGGTCGTGGGGCACGAGGTCATACGCCGCTCGGCGGCCGACCGGATGCTGGGCCACCTGGCCACCGCCCCCGAGCGGTACGTGGCCGGGGCCCTGCCCTCGCTCCCCCTCGCCGATGACTCGGCCGACCTGGTGCTGTGCTCGCACCTGCTGTTCACCTACGCCGACCGCATGGATCTGGCCGACCATGTCGACGCGATCGTGGAGATGGCCCGCGTGGCGCCGGAGGTGCGGATCTACCCGCTGGTCGACCACGCCGGGAACCCGCTGCCGGAACTGGTGCGCAGTGTGATCGCCAAGCTCAAGAAGGAGCGGCTGATCAGCCGCATCGAGCCGGTGATCCGGCCGTTCCAGCTGGCCGCCACCACGCGGTTGGTCGTCGAGCGGAACGGCCGCCAGCGCCCCTAGGGTTCATGGCCGGCCGGCAGGGTTCACGGCTGGTCGGCGGGCGCCAACCGGAGGATCTCCTGCCCGGTGAACGGTGAGACCCCGGCGGTGGCGACGAGCGGCTGTGGGCCGCCCACCTCGAGGGTCAGGCCGGGTTGGAAGATCGTCCCGGTGGCCAGCGAGTAGGCCACGAGGTTGCACATCTCGGCGTAGACGGCCGCGGGCGGAGCGTCCACGTCGAGTCGCTCGAGGTCCATCCGGCCGAACCGGCCCAACCCGCTGGTGTAGACGCACGAGGTGGTCTCGGTCTGCATCCCGGCCCGCACCCCGACGAGCGCCGGCGCCGGCACGGGGTTGCCCGTCACGAGATCGCGGTACGGGCCGGCCGGCAGGGTCGCCGCGGCGCCGCCCACGCTCACGGCCACCGCGCCGGGCAGCGCGGTCAGGGCTGCTGTGACGTTCGCGACCGCCAACTCGCAACGGAGCGTGTCGAGCCGGGGGTCCAGGTACTCGGGTTCGCCCGGCTCGCCGTCGTCCCCGATCGGTCCCCACCGGAACCCCGCCACGACGACCTGGGACCGGTGCGTCTCCACCACGGCCTCGCCGCCGTTCCAGGCGGCCAGGTCACGCGTGTACTCGATGGCCTCGGGCACCGGCGCGTCGACCGCGGACACGATGACCGTCGCGTCCTCGACGTAGACGGCGGTGGCGGGGTCGTCGTCGGTGCCCCGCTCGACCTCGTACGACCCCTCGAAGATCTCGGTGAGGAGTTCACCGACCTCGTCGGGGCCGGGGGCGGGCCGGTCGAGCAGGACGATCGCCACCGGGGTCTGCTTCCACGACAGGTCCTCGCCGGTCTGCGGGTCGACGGCGGGCTGGTCGGGCTGCGGCGTGTCGGTCATGGTCCGAGGCTAACGCCTGACCCTGTCGCGGCACTGCCGCGACCGGCCGTCGCGCCCGCGCCGCGGCCCAGCCCGCGCCGCCGCCGGGTCAGTTGAGCAGGAAGTCGATCACGAGGCGCTCGAACTTGTCCTTCTGCTCGATCATCGCCCAGTGGCCACACCGCGAGAAGGCGTGGAGCTCGGCGCGCGGGAGCTGGCGGAACGCGAAGTGGGCCTGCTCGTAGGGGAGCATGCGGTCGTCGCGGCCCCAGATGAGCATGGTCTCCTGCCGGATCTGCGAGGCGCGGGCGTACAGCGGCGTGTAGGCGTTCTCGGGCTTGAGGATCGAGCCGAACACGGAGTACATCCGCTCGACGGCGCCCGGAGCGGTGGCGGCCTCGGTGCGGGCGCGGATGAGGTCCTCGTCCACGACCTTCTTGTTGCCGACCATCGTGTCGACCCAGGCCGCCATGGCCTTGTCGGACGGCTCCGCGAGGAACTCGAACAGCCGACGCGATCCCTCGCTCGGCTCGGGCGTGAACAGGGGAGCGGCCAGGCCGCCGGGGCCCATGAGCGCCATCTTGCGGACGCGGTGCGGGTAGGCGAGAGCCGTCTCGCAGGCGACGTTGCCGCCCATGGAGTTACCGATGATGTCGACCTTTTCGATGCCCTTGGCCTCGCAGAACGCGTCGATCGCCTCGGCGGCGATGAGCGGGTAGGCCTTCTCCCACTCCAGGTCGGAGCTCTTCCCGAATCCCGGCATGTCCAGCAGGATGGTGTGGAAACGCTCGGCGAAGACGGGGAAGTTGCCGGCGAAGTTGGACCACGCGGTCACGCCGGGGCCGGATCCGTGCAGGAAGAGGACGGGCACCGCGCTCTCGGGCTCGGCGACGCTTTGCTCGCCCGCCTCGTGGTAGTGCAGCTCGAAGCGGCCGGCGGTGATGGTCTTGCTGGTGGACTCGAAGTCGAGGGCGCTCATGCCCCCCACGCTACTAGAACACGTTCTAGGAATCCCACCGTCGTCCGAAATTAAGTCAGCCGCGCGGGGAGTCCCTGAAACATCCCCGCGCGGCGATGGCGAAACTCTAACCTGAAATCGCGCTGGGTGACAAGTCGGTAACAATTATGACGGGTGTCACGCCGGCCGCACTAACGCCGTTGACGCTGGCCAGCATTTATGAAGTGCCACATATGGACGGTCGGTGTAGATGGGGGTGGCGATGACCGCTTGGCCACCCCGGGCTCGTCACCCCGGCGTCACCTCATGACCCGGTCGAGGAACGCGGTGGCGTCCGGGATGGCGGCGTAAACGGTCCCGCTGTGGTCCCGGTCCGGGTAGACGTGCAGCTCGAGCGGCTGCGCGTTGAGGGACATCTCCGCAGCCAGTGACAGCGCCGAGGGGGCGGGGACGTCCATGTCGAGCAGCCCCTGGCCGAGGAACACGGGCCGGTCGTAGCCCATTGCCGGCGTGCCCATGTAGCGGCGGAGGTGTCCGAAGACGTCGGGGATCTCCTGCAGTGGCCGCGCCAGCGCCTGCGAAACCTGGAAGTCGCCGACCTTCTCCCGCATCGCGGAGTAGCAGAGCGTCTCGGCGGCGTCGACCATCTCGCGACCCTGCGGTGTGAGGAACCCGTTGATGCCGAGTTCCGGGTGCTGGTCGCGGAACCCGGCGAGGATGTACATCGCGTACAGGTTGAGCCCGGTCGGGAGGTTCACCGGCGGGAATCCGGGGCCGCCCCACTGGAACAAATGCTCTATGTTCGCCGGCGCACCGGTCGCGACGACGCCCCGGTAGTCCAGGCCAGCCTGCGCGCCGAGTTCGGTGGCGCGGGTCGCGGTGACGAGTGCGGCGCCGGCGCCCTGCGACTGCCCCACGAGTCCCCACCTGGCGGACAGCGGAAGCCCGTCCGCGCGCGCGGCGACGATCGAGTCGACGATCCCTCTCGCGGCGGCCTGCCCGTTGAGGTAGCTGAGCAGCCCGGGGGTGCCGAGGCCCACGTAGTCCGAAGCCACCACGGCATACCCACGGTCCAGCCAGTGGCCGAGGTACTCGGCGTCGCGCTCGGAGCGTGGCTGGGTGGACGGAGCGCAGTCGTCGCCGAGGCCGGTGGTGCCGTGTGCCCAGGCGACGACGGGCCAGCCGCCCGGTGGTGGGGTGCCGTGCGGCAGGAACACCGCGGACGTGGCGATCGCGTTGCGGCCGTGCTGGTCAATCGTCCCGTACGCCTGCCGTACCGCCCGCCCGGCCTGCGGCAGGGAGAGCGCGGGGTCGAGCGGGACCGTCGCCGCGGCGACGCCGGGGGAGGGGACGGGTTGGTTCCACTCGCGGGTATCGAGCCCGGACCAGGTGGGCGCGGGGTTGGGCGCGGGCTGCGCGTTCGCGGTCGGAGCGGTGAGGGAGGCGACGACGACGAGGGCCGCAGTCGCCGCTGCCAGCGGGCGGCCCGAGCGGGTGGCGGAGGAGCGCGGAGGGGTGACGGAGTTCATACCCGGAGGGTAGTCCGTTCCGCCCGCTTCGACCCCGTGTTGCCTGCGGTTTCGGCACGTGCCGCCTCATGTCGGCCCCGGCAGAATTCTGGTCGTGATCGTGGCGTTCTCGGCGGTCGCCACGGGGCTGGGACCTCCGACTCGTCACGACGGCGACGACCATTTCCGCCGTGGCCACGACCGCTTTCGGGCGGGACGCGACGTACGCTGCGCTCGTGCCCCAGAAGACGATTGACCTCCCAGACCTGACCGGCCAGACCTGGCTCATCACCGGCGCGACGAGTGGGGTCGGGTTGGAGACGGCCCGCGCCGCATCCCGGGCGGGCGCGCGGGTGATCCTCGCCGTCCGCGACACCGAGCGCGGGCGGCAGGTGGCGGCGCAGCTGCCCGGTGAAACCCGGGTGGTGGAGGTCGACCTCGCCTCGCTCGAGAGCGTCCGCCGGGCGGCAGGCGAGTTGCTGGGCGGTGAGCCTGAGCCGGTGGACATTCTGGTCAACAACGCCGGCGCGATCACTCCACGCCGGTGCGAGACCGGCGAGGGTTTCGAGATGCTTCTCGGTGTCAACGTGCTGGGCCCGTTCCTGCTCACGAACCTGCTGTTGCCGCTGGTGCGGCGGCGGGTGGTGATCGTCGCCTCCAACGCCCACAAGAGCGGGTCCTTCGATGTCGAGGACCCGCATTGTCGCCGTCGACGGTGGGCCCCCGCCCCGGCCTACGCCCAGTCCAAGCTCGGCGACATGTTGTGGGGCCTGGCGCTGGACCAGCGGCTGCGGGACGGGAGAGCCGAGGCGGCTGCGGCGGGGGTGGACGTGCAGCTCACCCACCCCGGCTGGGCGGCCACGGGGATCTCCAATGCGACCGGAAGTGCGGCGATCGACCGGGTGGTGACCGGCGTGTGTTCGCTCTTCGCCCAGCCCGCCGCGCAGGCCGCGCTCACGACGATGTTCGCCGCAACCCGTCCGCTGCCGCCGTGCAGCTACACAGGGCCGGACGCGATGCAGCACCTGCGGGGGATGCCGGCGCTCATCGGACGCAGCACCGAGGCGTCGGACCCGGCGATCGCGGAGCGCTTCTGGGAGTTCGCCGCGGCGGAGACGGCGACGGACTGAGGCCGCCGCGAGCAGCTCGCGGGGTCGCGCGCGGGTTAGTGCAACCAAAAGGTTGCACTACGGCTGCGCCCGTGCCATGGTGGAGCCACAGGTGCACCCCGCGACCCAGCATTCACCGAGCGGAACGCACCGCGAGGGAGGGAAGTCCGATGAGCGAGAACCGAATGGCCGGAACCGGACCCGATACGACCACCGACGACGTGCCGGACGAGATCGTCCGCAGCATCCGCATCGACGCCGAGGCGCAGACCGTGTGGGGCATCGTCTCGGAACCGGGATGGTTCATCAACGACGGCGAGTGGACCGAGCACGAGATCACCACCGAGGGTGACGTCTCGCGCGTGGTGGACTCGGTGCACGGCGAGTTCAGCATCCGCACCGTCGAGTTGGACCCGCCCCGCCGGGCGGTGTTCCGCTGGCTGGGCGGGCAGGTCGGCAGCGTCGACGAGTTCCCGTCCAACACAATCGAGTTCACCGTCGAGCCGCAGGGTTCCGGCGTGGTGCTCACGGTGCGGGAGACCGGATTCGCCGGTTTGAGCAGCGACGCGGTGGTGCGCCGCCAGCGGTTCGAGGAGAACTCCGCCGGGTGGGCGACCGAACTCGACCTCGCCCGGCGCCGGGCGGAGGATCAGGCGTGAGCGACGTCCCCACCGACTCCCGCGAGGCCGAGGGGGAGGGGCTGTCGGGCCTGCTCGCGCCCGAGGCGGACGGCGTCTTTGCCGCTCTCGCCGACCGGACCCGCCGCCACATCCTCGTCCGTCTGGCCGATCGGCCGGACGACGCCGGCGCGGTGGCCGCCGACCTCGGGATCAGCAGGCAGGCGGTGGCCAAGCATCTGCGAATACTGGTGGAATCGGGGCTCGTCACCGCGAGCCCACAGCAGCGACGGCAGGTCCACGCGGTGCGGCCCGATCGGATACGGGAGATCTCCGATCTGCTCGGCGCGGTGTCCCGGGGCTGGGATCGCAGGCTCGCCCTGGTCAAGCAGCGCGCTGAGCACGCCCAGCGCACCGAACACGCCGAGCACTCCCGGCGCGCAGAGTGACCGCAGGTCAGGTGAGGTGGTCGAACTCGCCGTCGACCCAGGCGGCGTAGCGCTCCGCCGAGCGCTGGACGGCACCGCGGGCGTCCCGCGGCACGCAGCCGCCGAAGTTGCTGTAGATGCGGTCGAAGTCGTAATGCGAGACGTGGTCGGCGATCCGGCGGACGACGGCGCCGGACAGCGGCATCCAGTTGGGGAACGAGCGCATGAAGGTCACCCACCCCGGATCCGCGACCGAACCGATCGTGTCACCGGTGAACAGCACGCCGCGACCGTCGGGGGCGGTCCAGTGAACCACCACGCTGCCCGGGAAATGCCCGCCGGGCTGCGACGCGCGCACGCCCGGCACGATCTCGATCTCGCCGCCCTCCGCCGGGTCCGCGGCGTGGCCCCCGCCCCACACCACCGTGTTGCCCGGCCGCAGGCCCAGCCACTGCTCGTCCGGCGCGGAGACGTAGACCGGGCAGTCGTCGAACGCCGCCGACCACAGCGACTGCACCCCGTACATGTGCGGATGCGAGGCGATGATCGCGGCGAGGCCGCCCCACCCGCGCACCGCGGCGACGGCCTCCTCGCTGATGTAGTTCGGCGCCTCGACCAGCACATTGCCGTGCTCGGTGCGGATGAGCGCCGGCTTCTGCCCGATGCCGGGGCAGTTGATCTGCACGAGGTTGAGGACGTCGGTCTCGCGCTCGGCGAACTCGATCGACGCGCCCCGGGCCCGGGACTCCTCCGGGTCGGTCCACCGCTGCCCACCGGACGGCACGTACTGGCGCTCGTCCGCGCAGATCGGGCACACCTCCGGTAGCGGCTCCGCGCGCTCGACCCCGCAGGTCGCGCACTGGGTCACCGAGCCCACGGGTGCGCCGCCCGCGCCCGCACCGCGACCGTGGCTCACGGCATGTCCCCCTCGATGTCGACGGCATGCCAGTCGTCGCCTATCTGCAGCTCGAGCGACCCGTCGACGGGGATCTTCTCGGACTGGCTGGAGACGGCGGACTCGAGTGCCTCCTGGGCGGTGTCGAAGTCGCCGAGGTCGATCGTCTGGTCGGGGGTGTGGAGGCGGTAGTGCGGCATGCCCCGATTGTCCCCGTCGCGCGCGACTGCCGCATCCGTCGCGGCCCCCGACCCACCCGCGCCGCAGTGGCAGGCCCCGCAGGTGCGCGGTGCCCGCTGCCCGGCGGGTCTTCCCTGGTGGCCGCCCGCGGCGCACACTGGACAGACCGCCGCCGCAGCGAGAGGGCACACCATGTCGTCGTCGTCATCCTCCCCGTCCCACGACCCACGCGACACCGCGCCGGCCGACCCGCCACCCGGGTACCCCGACCTCGGGCCCCAGCCGGTGGACGGGGTGCGGCTGCTGCGCGCACCGGCCGTGCCGACCGCCGTCGTCCGCGCCACCGGCGTGCCCATGGCCACGATCGCCGGGTTCTTCGATTCGGCCTTCGGCACGGCCTTCCCGGCCCTGTTCGCCGCCGGCGTCACCCCGGCCGGGCCGGCGTTCGCGCTCTACACGCGCACCACCGAGGAACCCGAACCCGCCGCGGACCTGGAGATCGGGTTCCCCCTGGCGCGACCGCTGGCCGAGCTGCACCCCGACGAGCCGTCCGAGATCGACGGGATGCAGGTCATCGCGTCCGAGCTCCCGGCCGGGGACGTGGCGGTGACCAGTCATCTCGGCTCCTACGACGGACTCGGGCAGGCGTGGGGCGAGTTCATGGGCGCGATCGGCGCGACCGGCCGCGCGCCGGGCAGCCCGTTCTGGGAGGTCTACGTGACCGAGCCGAGCCCCGACATGGACCCGGCCACCCTGCGGACCGACCTGTTCTGCCCCGCCCGCACCCCGGACGACGCCGCCTGACCC
>NZ_JABFAN010000012.1:136829-150787 GCF_017168155.1 Dietzia sp. KRD202
GCCGAGCAGAGGATTTCGCCTGTATCTCTCGAGAAGCAGTGCGCGAATTCCTCTTCTCGGCGAGCGCTCACAGGCCGTCGCCGCCCAGCGCCGTCGCTGCGGGCGCCGGGGCCGGGCGGCGGGGTAGGCCGCGCCGCTACATGTCCTCCAGCGACCGACCGTTGGTCTCCGGGATGAACTTCGCCACGAACAGCAGCGACAGCAGCGCGGAGACCGCGTAGAAGCCATAGGTGAACGTCAGGCTGAACTCGGCCATCGGCGGGAACGCGGTGGACACGGCGAAGTTCGCCAGCCACTGCGCGGCGGCCGCCAGACCGAGGGCCGCGGAGCGGATGCGGTTGTTGAACATCTCGCCGAGCAGCACCCACACGGCCGGGCCCCACGACATGCCGAAGAACACGACGAACCCGTTCGCGGCGATGAGCGCGATCAGCCCCTGGGTGTCGGCGAGCTGCGGGGCGAGCTCGCCGTCCGGGCCCGGTCCCATGGTCGCGGTGCTGAACATCAGCGCCATCACGGCCAGCGAGATCGTCATGCCGACGGACCCGGTGATGAGGAGCTTGCGGCGGCCGATCTTGTCGATGAGTGCGATCGCCACGATCGTCACCACGATGTTCGTCACGGACGTGATGACCGTCTGGGTGAGCGCGTCCTCCTCGGTGAAGCCGACCGACTGCCACAGCGAGGTGGAGTAGTAGAAGATCACGTTGATGCCCACGGCCTGCTGGAAGACCGACAGGATGATGCCGATCCACACGATGGGCAGCAGGTTGACCCCGCCCGGCTTGACCAGGTCGCGCCACGAGCGCTTGCGGTCGTCGCGGACCGTCGCGCGGATCTCCCTGATCCGGGAGTCGACACCGCCCTGCTGAATGGAGCGGAGGACCTCGCGGGCCCGGTCGACCATGCCCTTGCCCACCAGGTAGCGCGGTGATTCGGGGATGGTCAGCGCGAGCACCCCGTAGGTCACGGCGGGGATCACCTCCGCCCAGAACATCCACCGCCACGCCTCGGCGCCGAACCACAGTTCCTCGATCGCGCCGCCCGCGATGCCGGCCAGCCAGGCGTCGGAGAGCAGTGCGACGAAGATGCCGGAGACGATCGCCAGCTGCTGCAGTGACCCCAGACGGCCGCGGATCGCGGGCGGGGCGACCTCGGCGATGTAGGCCGGCGCGATGACGGACGCCGCGCCCACCCCGAGCCCGCCGACCAGTCGCCAGACGATGAGGTCGACGGGCCCGAAGGCGAACCCGGTGCCCAGGGCGCTCGCGGTGAACAGCACCGACGCGAGGATCATCACGCGGGTGCGACCCCAGTGGTCGGCCAGACGACCGGCGACGTAGGCGCCGACCATGCACCCGAGCAGGGCGGAGGACACGGCGAAGCCGGTCAGCCCGGCGTTCATCTCGAAGGTCTCCTGCACGGCGTCCACGGCACCGTTGATCACCGCGGTGTCGAACCCGAACAGGAAGCCGCCCAACGCCGCGACCAGGGAGATGAGCACCACCCGCCCGGTGTTGAACGACTCCTCCTCGGCAGGTGTGGGTGAGGTCTGCTGCGTGGACATGACGTACCCCCGCTTCCGCGCTGGTGGCACCTGCTCCAGGTGGTGTCAGGAGCGTAGACACGTGGCGTGAGTGGCGCAAGTCACACCGGGGACGACGGTTCGACCCGGTCCGCCCGGTCCGCCCCCACGGGACGAGAACACGTTCTAGGCTCGGGGTCACCTCGTCGTCGTCACCGAAAGGGCCACCGCCTTGAGCGCCTCACCCGACCAGATCCGTTCCACCGCAGACTCCTACATCGCGGCACTGACCGCCGGCGACCTCGAGGCCGTGATGGACCTCTACGCCGAGGGCGCCACCGTCGAGGACCCGGTGGGCAACGGCACCGTCCACGAGGGCAAGGCGGGCATCCGCGAGTTCTACGCCAGCGTCGTGGCGATGAAAATCGAGGGCGAGGTGCTCGAGGCGCGCGTGTGCGGAAACGACCTGCTGTTCAACTTCGAGATCACCACCCACTTCGACGCGGACTCCAAGGCCACCATCAACGTGTGGGACCTCATGACCCACGACGAGCAGGGCAAAGTCACCTCGATGCGCGCCTACTGGACCCCGGAGAACATGCGCTGACCCCGCGCCCCTGAACCCCGCGCCGGCCGGGGTCGCCGGGGCGCGCGGACTACGCGCCGCCCTGGCTCCCGGCCCCCTGGGGCACGTTCTCGGACGGCTGCACGACCACCAGTCCCTGACCGCCGAACGCCAACTGGAACGTCTCCCCGGACCCGCCCCGGAGCAGGGACTTCACCCCGCCCGTGTCCACCCGGACGTCCATCGTCACGCCGGCGGTCCACAGGACCACGGCCTGGGGATCGGCGAACGTCGGTGCGGAGGTCACGTCGAGGGCGACCGGCTGTCCCTTGGTGGTCACCGCCACGAACCCGGTCCCCCGCAGGGAGACGTTGAACAACCCGCCGGTCATCACGGCGCCCTTGGCGGCGATGCGGTGGATGTCCCACGCGATCCCCTCGGAGAACGCCAGCACGCTCGCACCGTTGACCGAGATCATGTCGTCCTCCAGGTAGAGGACCTGGACCTCGGAGGCCTGGTCGGCGAGGAACAACTCACCCCGCCCGGTGCAGCGCATGAGGGGCACACCCTCCCCCGTCGCCGCCGCCTTGAACATCCTGCCGATCCCGCCGCTGCCGACGTTCTCGAACCCGACCTGCCCCTGGTAGGCGACCATCGATCCGGTCCGCGCGAGGATCGGCTGGTCGGCGAGCGTCACCTTGAGCATCTTGGAGTTCTGGAGGGCGAACGGGCGGTTCGTCTCCGTCTCGCGCGCCGACTGGAAGAGGTCCCCGTGGATCATGGCGCACACGGTACGCCCGCTCCACTAGCCTTGGGGTCATGATCACCGCAATCGTCTTCGTCCACGCCGAGACGGCGCGGATCCCCGAGGTCGCCGGGGCCATCGCCGATATCGACGGAGTCTCCGAGGTCTACTCGGTCACCGGCACCATCGACCTCATCGTGCTGGTGCGGGCCCGGCGCAACGACGAGATCGCCGACATCGTCTCGGACCGCCTCAACAAGGTCCCCGGCGTGGTGGACACCGAGACCCACATCGCGTTCCGCACCCAGTCCAAGCACGATCTCGAGGCCGCGTTCTCGATCGGGTACGAGGACTGAATCGGGTACGAGGACCGAACCGGCTACGGGGGCCGCATCGGCTACGGGGACCGGGAGTCAGGTCGGCTGGCCGGTCATCTGCTGTATCCGGGCCCGACGGCGGGCCCGGCGTCGGGCGCGCTGCAGCTCGGTGAGGAGCTCCCTGCCGGTCCATTGTCGCCGGTCCTCGCCGGCCGCCTCGGCCTCGTGCACCAGCGCCACCGTCCGCGCGCAGGCCGGCGCCTCCAGGCCCAGCGTGCGGGCCATTTTGACCACCTTGCCCTGCAGGTACTCGACCTCGGTGGGCCGGCCGCGCACGAGATCGTCCGTCATGGACGAGGTGCCGTCCGCGTCGACGCGGACCGCGGCCCGGGCGAGGCGGCGGAACAGCGGGTTGGGCAGCCGCATCACCACCGGGAGGGCGCCGGCGGGGATGGCCAGCGGCACCCGCGGCACCACCCCGGCCGCGGTGAACACGCGGTTGGCCTCCGCCTGACACAGGGCGACGCAGCGCCGCAGGTCCCGGTCCAGCAGCTCCGTGCGCAGCGGGAGCCCGGAGAGCGCCTGGACGGCGTTATTGAGGTTGAGCAGGACCTTGCCGTGGAGGACCGCCTGGATGTCGTCGGTGGGCCGCACCGGCAGCTCGGCCGCCGCCATGGTGCGGATCAGCGGGACGGCCATGGGATGTTCGGCGAGCCGGATCACCCCGGTGGAGGTCCGCCGATAGGTGGCGGGGCCGATGCGCGCGACATTGAACGGTATGACGCCGGGGATCACCGTGGTCCTGTCGAGCAGCTCCCGGATGAGGTCCGCCGAGTGCAGACCGTTCTGCAGGCCCACGACCAGCGTGTCCGGCCGGAGGAACGGTGCGAACTCGGCGGTGGCGGCGGCGGTCTGCCCGGCCTTGGTGCACACCAGCACGACGTCCGAGCGGCGGACGCTCTCGGGCCCGGTGGCCAGGGTGAGGGCGTCGGCGGGGATGTGGAGCCGGGCGTCCTCGCCGTCTCCGGACTCGACGGTCAGTCCCACCGCCCGGATCGGGTCGAGCACGTGGGGGCGCCCGACCAGGGTCACGTCGGCGTGGCGGGCGAGCCGGCCGCCCAGGTAGCAACCGATCACGCCCGCGCCGATCACGGTGATCCGAAGAGGAGGGTTTGGGCTGGTCATGGTGGTGCAGAGGTTACGACACGCGCGGCGGCGGGGGAGCCGTTCGACGTACCTGTCCGCCGGACGGGGGAATCAGTGCGGGCGCGGCCGCAGGACGACCTCGGTGGGGTGCGAATCCGGAGTGGACTCCAACGCCTGCCGGACGGCGGTGGCCACCGATTCCGGGCGGAGGAAGGCGCCCGGGTCGTAGTCGCGCCCCTCGGCGGCGACGATCGCGCGCTGCATGTCGGTGTCCACGCGGCCGGGGTGGATGGAGGTGACGCGCAGGTCGGGTTCCTCGCCGCGAAGGGTGTCGGTAACGGCGCGGAGCGCGAACTTGGAGGCGCTGTAGGAGCCCCAGCCCGGTTTGGCGGTGGTCCCCGCGCCGGAGTTGACGACGACGAGGTGGCCCCGTGCCGCGCGCAGCGCCGGGAGCAGTGCCCGGGTCAGCTCGACGACGGCCAGCACGTTGACCTCGAACGCCCGGCGCCACTGGCCGGCCTCGGACTCGTCGATCCGGCCGAGGTCGGCGACCCCGGCGCAGTGGACGAGGCCGTCGAGGGTGCTGATGTCGCGGGCGGCGCGCGCGACCCCGTCGCCGGTGGTGAGGTCGGCCTCCACCACCCGGGCTGAGCGGCAGTCAGCGGCCACGGCCCGCAGCGCATCGACGTCCCTGCCCACGAGGACGAGGTCGTGGTGGGCGGACAGCGTGCGGGCGGTCGCCGCCCCGATCCCGCGGGAGGCGCCGGTGACGAGAACCGTGCTCATGCCCCGAGGCTAGACGGACCGGGGGGCGTCGGAGTGCTGCGGGTCGGACTGCTGAGAGTCGGGAAGGGCGTCGACATCGCCGTCGAAGGCGTCGAGGAGGGCGGTGAGGGCGGGCACCGCCGAGGAGAGCAGATCGCGGTGTTCGGGGCTCAGGTAGGACATCCGCTCGGCGAAGTCCCGGTCACGATCGGCGAGGACCTGTTCGATGCGGGCCCGACCGAGGTCGGTGAGGCGGACACAGACCCCGCGTCGGTCGGAGGCGTCGGGTTCGCGCTCGACGTACCCCATGGCCTCGATGACGCTCACCGAATTACTGGTGGTCGGTACGCGGACGTTCTCGAGTCGGGCGAGGTCCGACATCCGCAGCCGCCCGTGGCAGGCCAGGGTGTGCAGGATCGAGGTCTGCGCGCGACTCAGCGCGTACTGGGTGCTCTGCCGGCGGACAAGCAGGTCCAGGCGCAACAGGATGGGTCGGAACTTCTCGGCGAGTCCCCGCCCGGGCTCACCTTCCCGTATCGCCGGATCGCTCGTCGTCGTCTCCATGAACCCTGCTCCCTCGACACCGGCTTCCGCCCCGGAAGCCTCGCGGCACCGAATCTAGGCCGAACTTCTCCCGTCATGGGGCGCCACCTCGTCCCGCGGTGGATACTGATCGCATGGGTTTGTATCACCAGATCACCGGGGCCGGCCCGACCATCGTCCTACTGCACGGCGTGTGCCACCGGGCGCACGCCTGGGATCCGGTCGTGCCGCTGCTCGCGGACCGGTTCCGCGTGGTGGTCGTGGACCTGCCCGGCCACGGGCGGTCCGCGGATCTGCCGGACACCGGCGACGTGCTCGACTACTTCGTCTCCGAGCTCGTCACCCTCCTGGAGGAGGTCGTCCCGGCCGGGGAGCGCCCCCACATCGCCGGCAACTCCCTGGGGGGCTTCCTCGCGCTGGAGCTCGGCGCCCGGGGACTGGCGAGCAGCGTCACCGCGCTGTCGCCCGCGGGGTTCTTCCGCTCGCACGCCGAATGGCGCTACACGGTGAGCGTCTTCCGGAGTCTCCGCCGGGCGGCCGGCCGGATCGGCCGCCACACCCCGGCCCTGACCGAGCGGGCCGCCGGACGCGCGGTGATGATGGCGGTGTTCTGCGCTCGCCCGTGGCGGTACCCGGCGGAGGCCGCGGCCATCGACAGCGAGGCGATCGTGTCCAACACCGTGCTCGACCGGGCCGACCGGCGGGCGTTCGTGTTCTCCGCCCCCGTCGACGAGAACCTGCCGATCACCATCCGGTGGGGCCGGTTCGACATGGTTCTTCCGGTGCGGCAGGTCTCACTCGCCACGCGGTTGTTCCCGCAGGCGAGGGTCGAGGTCAGCGCCGACGGGCACGTGCCGATGTCCGACGACCCGGAGGGCGTCGCCGCCTCGATCGCCGCCGGCGCCGAGCGCGGCCTGGCGTACGCGCGGGCCGGCAGTCGGGCCTGACCGACCCGACCCGACCGACCCGACCCGACCCGCCGGCCCGACCCGCCGGCCCGATCCGCCGGCCCGACCCGCGGGCCCGGCCGTCCGCCGTCAGGAGCCGATCAGACCCGTCGGCAGGGAGCCCGAACCGAGAGAGCCGGCGCCACCGGAGAACCCGTTGCGCCACGCGACCACGGTCGACGGCCGCGGCTGCGAGGTGCCGCCGTCGGGCCAGTGCGAGGCGGGGTTCTCGATCGACGCGCCGTCCGTCTCACCGGGGTGCTGGACGTTGACGATCACCCGGTTGTCGAACACCAGCGGTCCGCAGGTCTCGGCCCCGACAGGGACCGTGAGGAACAGCTTGGTCTCGCCGCGGTTCGGGTCTTCGGTCGCCACCGAGTAGAGGCCGTCGTTGAAGCCGAGGGCGTTGCCGTCGGTGGACACCCACAGTCCCCCGGCCGTGTCGAAGGCGACGTTGTCCGGGCAGGAGATGGGGCTGACCTTCGACTTGTCGAAGCCGCCGAAGTAGGAGTCCGCCTCGGCCGGGTCGCCACACACCAGCAGCAGGTTCCAGCCGAAGGTGGTGCCGGCGTGGTCGTCGGTGATCTCCACGACCTGACCGTGCTTGTTGTTGTGCCGCGGGTTGGCCTCGTCCACGTTCGCGGTCGTGCGGCGGGTGTTGTTGGTCAGCGCCATGTAGACCTTGCCGGTGGTCGGACTGGGCTCGACGTCCTCGGGGCGGTCCATCTTGGTGGCGCCGACGCGGTCGCCGGCCATGCGGGTGTACACCGCGACCTGCTCCGGCGTCATGTCCGGCACGTGTGAGACGGCGTTCCCGCCGGGCGCGACGGTCAGGAGCGGGATCCAGGTGCCGGTGCCGTCGAACGCGCCGTCGGCGGGCAGCGTCCCGGAGCCGTCGATCTGCGCGGCGGGGGAGTTGCCGGCGAACGTCGCCACGTAGAGGGTGCCCTCGTCGAGGATCTTCATGTTCTCGGTCCGCGCGGCCGAACCGGTACCGGGTGTGATCCGGCGGCTGGAGACGAACTTGTAGAGGTAGTCGAAGCGCTCGTCGTCACCGGAATAGGCGACGACGGTGCCGTCACCGGTGACGTGGACCGAGGCGCCCTCGTGCTTGAACCGGCCCATCGCGGAGTGCTTGACCGGGGTCGAGGTCGGATCCCAGGGATCCACCTCGACGACGTAGCCGAAGCGGTTGACCTCGTTGGGCTCGGCGGCCGGGTCGAAGCGGGCGTCGAACTCCTCCCACCGGCGCCCCGAGCGGGAGACGGAGACGCCGTAGCGGCGCAGGGCCTCGAGTCGCTCCGGGTCGGTGACCGTCCCGGTGGTGCCGAAGTACTGGTTGAAATTCTCCTCGCCGGACAGGACGGTGCCCCACGGTGTGTGCCCGCCGGCGCAGTTGTTCAGCGTGCCGAGCACGCGGGTGCCGGTCGGGTCGGCCGTGGTCCGGGTCAGGGGGCCGACGGCGGGTCCGCGCAGCTCGAACGGGGTGGTCGCGGTGATGCGCCGGTTGTAGGACCCCATGACGGGGTCGAGCCCGCCGTCGCCGGCGCGGCTGGACAGCTCGACCACCGTCAGCCCGTGGGCCGCCCAGGCGATCTCGACCTGCTCGCGGGTCGGGGCCGAGGAATCGTAGCCGCGGAACATCGACGGCTCGGTCGTGTACTCGTGGTTGACGGTGAGCAGGAAGCGATCGTCGCGGTCGTCCATCGGGAACATCACCGCCAGATCGCAGTTGTAGCCGTACTGCATGGCCTGCGCCGCAGCGGTCTGGTTCTCGAAGTCGAACTCCGGGGCGCCCGGCAGTACGGGGTCGCCCCACCGGATCACAACATCGCTCGAGTATCCCGCCGGGACGGTGACGGCGTCGGCGGTGTTGGGCGCGACCGGGGCGAACCCCGTGTCGATCGTCGCGCCGCCGGTGGATCCGGTGGGGCCGAGCGAGCCGGCGGCGGACGAGCCCTGCGCCGCGGCTGCCGCGGGCAGCACCTGGGTGGCGCCCACCGCCAGCGCCACGACACCCGCGGCCTTGAGCGCACCGCGGCGGCTGATCTCGATGGCGATGTCCCCGAAGTACGGGTTGTCGGTGGCGTTGGGCACCGGCGCGGCGCACTGGTCCCCGCACTTGTAGACACAGGTCACGTGCTGTCGGTTGGAGATCCCCGGCGTCGGGGCGGTGGCGATCGGGAGCAGGCGGCGGACGGACATTCGAGTCTCCTGGAGGCGTCAACAGTCGTAGTGGACGCATGCACGCTAGGCGCGCGGGACGACCGGGCGGCCGCGCGCGGGCCACGCCCGGATGAACTGTGTGCGCAGTGCGGGTGAACTCGGGTGCGGGCCGCTACAGTCACCCGTGTTCGCCCTCTATCTCGGATCGTCCGGCACGTTCCTGCCGGTGAAGGGAATTATTTCTCATG
The DNA here is from genome assembly GCF_017168155.1 of Dietzia sp. KRD202. NCBI lineage: Bacteria > Bacillati > Actinomycetota > Actinomycetes > Mycobacteriales > Dietziaceae > Dietzia > Dietzia sp. KRD202. The sequence goes on from NZ_JABFAN010000012.1 coordinate 145,797, forward strand.
GCCTCGGTGACCTTCGAGAACGTGTCCATCGTCTATCCGGGGGCCGCGCGACGCAGCGTCGACCGCCTGGACCTGGAGATCGCCGACGGCGAGTTCCTCGTCCTGGTCGGACCCTCCGGTTGCGGCAAGTCGACGACCCTGCGCGCCCTGGCCGGCCTGGAGGACGTGGCGGCGGGCCGGATCCTCATCGGTGACAGGGACGTGACGGGCACCGAGCCCAAGGACCGCGACATCGCGATGGTGTTCCAGAACTACGCCCTGTACCCGCACTACACGGTCCGCGAGAACATGGGTTTCGCCCTGAAGCTGGCCAAAGCGTCCAAGTCGGAGATCACGGAGCGCGTCGACCGCGCGGCCGAGATGCTCGACCTGGTGCCGTACCTCGACCGCAAGCCCAAGGAGCTCTCCGGTGGCCAGCGTCAGCGCGTGGCCATGGGGCGGGCGATCGTGCGCAACCCGCAGGTCTTCCTCATGGACGAGCCGCTGTCCAACCTCGACGCCAAGCTCCGGGTGGCCACGCGCGCACAGATCGCCAAGCTGCAGCGGGACCTGCACACCACGATGATCTACGTGACGCACGACCAGGTCGAGGCCATGACAATGGGCGACCGCGTCGCGGTGCTCAAGGACGGGGTGCTCCAGCAGGTCGACGCCCCTCGCGAGCTCTACAACAACCCGGTCAACGCCTTCGTGGCGGGCTTCATCGGGTCACCGTCCATGAACCTCTTCGACGCCCCTGTCGCCGACGGGGCGGTGGACCTCGAGGGGTTCCGTGAACCCGTGCCCGCCGGCTCGGGGTCGAGGGTCACCGTCGGCGTGCGGCCCGAGCACCTGCGGATGGCCGCGGAAGGCCACGGGCTGGAGGTGACGGTGGACCTGGTGGAGGAGCTCGGGGCGGACAGCTACCTGCATTGCTCGACCCGCGACAACCACCCGGTGGTGTACCGGGCGGAGTCGGGTGACCACCCCCGCAAGGGCGACACCATGTACCTCGAGGCGCTCGACGACGAGGTGCGGTTCTTCGACGTGGAATCCGGTCTCAGGCTGCGCTGACTCCACGGGGCCGGGGCCCGTGCCGACAGCGGGACACGCCGGTGTCCGCCCCGAGCGGTGTTGCTAGAGTGACTCCTGTGACCTCGCTCTCGTGACCATCCGTGGTGTCGGGAGCGACGGCGCGTCGGTCGCGTGTCCGCACGTGGTCCCGCGCCACCGCCGTCTCGTGGGTTACGCTCAGCAGGTCCTCAGTGAGACCCGCGTCACAGTCGGCACCGGTCCACTGCCCCGTCGGCACTCGCCGAGGGGAGTCGAGACACGACAGTAGGAGAGAGCGCATGGCCGTTCACGGCAGGTTCCTCAAGGCGGCGGCGGCCGCCTCCGTAGTCGCCCTGGTATCCACGGCGTGTGGATCGGGTGGCGATGAATCCGACGAGCAGGCGCAGGCCGGCACCTCGGGCGTCGGCCCCATCACCTTCGCGATGGGCAGCAACGACACCGACAAGCTCCGCCCCGTCATCGAGCAGTGGAACGCGGAGAACCCCGACCAGGAGGTCACCCTCCGCGAGCTGCCCGCCGAGCAGGACGGGCAGCGCGACACCCTGACGCAGTCGCTCCAGACCGAGAGCGGCGAGTACGACGTGTTCGCCCTCGACGTCACCGACACCGCGTACTTCGCGGCCAACGGGTGGCTGCAGCCGATCGAGAACGAGACCGAGGTCGACACCTCCGGCCTGATCGAGGCCGCCGTCGACTCGGCGACCTACAACGGCACCCTCTACGGCGTGCCGCAGAACACCAACGCCCAGCTCCTGTACTACCGCACCGACCTCCAGCCGGAGGCTCCCGCCAACTGGGAGGAGCTCGTCTCATCCTGCGAGGCCGCGGAGGGTGCGAACGTCGACTGCCTGCAGACCCAGCTCAGCCAGTACGAGGGTCTGACCGTCGCCGCCACCCAGTTCATCCACAGCTGGGGCGGGCAGGTCGTCGGTGAGGACGGCAATACCCCTGAGCTCGACACCGAGGAGGCGCGTGCCGGCCTGACCGCCCTCGTCGACGCCTACAAGGGCGGCGTCATCCCCCAGAAGACCGACGCGTTCACGGAGGAGGAGACCGCGCAGGCCTTCCTCGCCGGCGAGACCATGTACTCCTACAACTGGCCGTACATGTACGAGTCGGGCCAGTCCGACCCCACGTCGCAGGTCCAGGGTGACTTCCAGGTCGCCCCGATCGTCGGCGAGGACGGCGCCGGTCAGTCCACGCTCGGTGGCTACAACAACGCGATCAACGTGTTCTCCGAGAACAAGGAGACCGCGCGGGCCTTCCTCGAGTTCATCATCTCCGAGGACGTCCAGATGGGCTTCGCCGAGCAGTCGTTCCCGCCGGTGCTGTCCTCGATTTATGACGACGAGGCGCTCCAGCAGGAGTTCCCCTACATGCCGGCCCTGAAGGCGGCGCTCGACAACGCCGAGCCGCGCCCGGTCACGCCGTTCTACCCGTCCGTGTCCAAGGCGATCCAGGACAACACCTTCGCGGCGCTTCGCGGGGAGAAGGACGTGGAGCAGGCCCTCAACGACATGACGGCCGCGATCGAACAGGCACAGTGATTCACAACGCACAGTGATCCACCGAGCACGGTGATCGAACGAGGTCAACGATCACCGCAGTCCGCATGATCGACACGGTCCGGTGACAGACGGTTGTCGGACCAGGGCAGGTGGGCCCCGGGTAACGTTCCCGGGGCCCACCTCCTGTCCCTGGTGGGGCGGGCGCGAACCCGGCGAGGAGCGAGGCGATGACGACGAGCGAGAAGTCCCCGGCGCCACTGGTCGAGAAGAAGTTCGACTGGCGGCCGGTGTGGATGGTGGGTCCGGCCCTGGCCATCCTCGCAGTGGTGATCGGGTACCCGGTCATCCGCGCGGTGTACCTGTCGTTCATGGCCGACCGCGGCCTGGACCCGGCCACGGGCATGTTCTCGGAGGGCGGGTTCGCCGGCTTCCAGCACTACCTCTACTGGCTGACGCAGGCCTGCCCCGCTCCCGGCGGCGACGGCACCGTCACCTGTCCGCCGGGCGTCTCGTCCGTGGACTTCTGGCCCGCCATGGGCAACACGCTGTTCTTCACCGTCACCACCGTCTCCCTCGAGACGGTGCTCGGTTTCGCCATGGCCGTGGTCATGGGCAAGAGCATCTGGGGACGCTCCCTGCTGCGCGCCGCCGTGCTCGTCCCGTGGGCGATCCCCACCGCCGTCACGGCCAAACTGTGGGCCTTCATCTTCGCCCCCAACGGGATCGCCAACACCATCCTGGGCACGAACATCGCCTGGACCACCGACCCGTTCTACGCCCGTATGGCCATCATCATCGCCGACGTGTGGAAAACCGCGCCGTTCATGGCGCTGCTCATCCTCGCCGGGTTGCAGATGATCCCCGGTGACGTCTACGAGGCGGCCCGCGTGGACGGCGCGTCCCGCTGGCAGCAATTCGTCCGCATCACCCTCCCGCTGGTGCGTCCCGCCCTCATGGTGGCGATCCTGTTCCGCACCCTCGACGCGCTGCGCATGTACGACCTGCCCGTCATCCTCGTGTCGGCCAACTCCAACTCGCCCACCGCGACCGTGTCGATGCTGGTGGTCAACGAGATGAGAATGGGCAACTTCAACAGTGCCTCCGCGATATCGACACTGGTGTTCCTGCTGGTCTTCGCCGTCGCGTACATCATGGTGAAATTCCTCGGCGCGAACGTCGTGGAGGATCGCACGGGCAAGAAGGGGGAGATCCGGTGAGTCACCGAGCGTCTGAACCGAGCACGTCGCCGACCACGCCGACGACCTCCTCGTCGTCGTCGACCCGCGGCCCCGACCGGCGCCGCGACGACGAGGACATCAAGCCACCACGCAAACCGCTCGGCCCCACCGTCAGCACCTACGTCGGCGCGCTACTCATCCTCATCTGGGGACTCGCGCCGTTCTACTGGATGCTGGTGACCGCGTTCCGCGACAACCGGTTCATCTTCTCCGCCAGCCCGGTGCCCTCGCACCTCACGCTCGACAACTTCCGTGAGGCGCTGGCCACGGACGGCGGCAACAACTTCCTGGGCGCGATCATCAACTCCGTGCTCATCAGCTCGATCACCACCGCCCTCGCGCTGACGTTCGGCGTGTTCACCGCCTACGCCCTCGCCAGGGTCGACTTCCGGGGCAAGTTCCTCGTCACCGGGATCATCCTCGCCGCGTCGATGTTCCCCGGCGTCGCCCTGGTCACGCCGCTGTTCCAGCTGTTCACCGACATCGGCTGGATCGGCACCTACCAGGCGCTCATCATCCCCAACATCTCGTTCGCGCTCCCGCTGACCATCTACACGCTCACGTCGTTCTTCAACGACCTGCCGTGGGAGCTGGAGGAGGCCGCCCGCGTCGATGGTGCGACCCGCGGCCAGGCGTTCATCAAGATCATCCTCCCGCTCGCCGCGCCGGCGCTGTTCACCACCGCGATCCTGGCGTTCATCATCACGTGGAACGAGTTCGTGCTCTCGCAGCAGCTGTCCACGACCGCGACCGAGCCCGTGACGGTGGCGATCGCCCGGTTCTCCGGCGTCAATCCGTATCTGCCGCCGCACGCGGCGATCATGGCCGCCGGCGCGCTCGTCACCGTGCCGCTGGTGATCATGGTGCTGATCTTCCAGCGGCGGATCATCTCCGGCCTCACCGCCGGCGGCCTGAAGAGCTGATCGGCGGTGGCTCGGAGCGGCGGTGACGCCCTGGGTGCCCGGCAGCGGCTGGAGGTCATCGGCGGGTTCGTCGGGTTCTTCACCGTGCTGGCGCTGGTCAACGCGGTGGGCTTGATCCTCACCGGGCGACCGTCGATCTTCGCCTCGCTCGTGCTGGTGCTCATGCTCGTGGCGTCGGGGTACACGTACCGGACGTGGCGCCGGGTCGACCGGGCGGTCAAGCGGGGCTGACCCGCCGTGGCCCGCGCCGACACGCGCCCGCCCCAGCC